>DATBVZ010000704.1:0-8230 GCA_036515095.1 Cyclobacteriaceae bacterium
CGCCGGCCACGAGGTGAAAGGAAAAGAAATCAAAGAAGTTGGAGTCGGCCACGAGCATTTCCTCGGTAAACGACTTGTCGTCAAAAGCCACCGGCATGTTACGCCATAAGCCAAAGCGTGTGGCGCTTTCCACTTCGGGTATCTCGGCCACTATGGCCGGAGCTACCGGCGCGGCGGATTCCGCCATTTTAAAATCGTTGCCTTCCATCCTTCCGGAGAAGGTGACGCGGTAAGTACGGTCCGCGTCGGCATGAAAACGGTCGTAGCTCAACTCATCCGCAACATATAACACGATGAGCAGCGTGGCGGCAATGCCCAGACTGAGACCGATCACATTGATGGCAGAGTAGCCTTTCTGGCGGACCATGATCCGGATGGCGGTCCTGAGGTAGTTTTGAAACATGGTTAGCGGTTTAGCATTCAAGGCTATGACTCGCAAAATGCACGCCGGGTTGCATGAGGCTGGTTTTGAAAAGCCTTTCTGCCTTTTCTTTTACATCTTATGACCGGCAATGAGATCCGGTAGTTCGTTTCCGAACGGGGAGACAAAGGGCTGTCGTCAGTCAGTACAGATGCTCTACACCCCAGTCCTTCAGCAGGTCGATCGCATCGTCGTCTACGCAACCAGGCCTTTTCGTTGATCAACATCGGTGGCCTAAGCATAGGCCTTGCCAGCTGTATACCGATCATCCTGTACACGAAAAACGAGGTTAGCTTCGACCGGTTTCATAAGAAAAAATCCCGGATTTAACCCCAGACGCTTGCTCTGCTGAAGGAGTCATATCATCAGCTGGCTGCCTCCCACCTTTCGAATACCAGTTTGCCGATGCGATTTTCCCGCTGATCCGATAACCGTACACACGCCTGTTCCTTTACGAACAATTATGCAGCAGGTCATTTGCAAATATTCCTGAATCTGTGTCGGCATAGAAAATGACTCCGACACGCGTACCAAGCCCATTGCAATTAAGGGTCTTTCAATCCTTCTTTCGCTGTCAGCCCTCACTAAGGTCCTATTACACGCTTCAAGACAAGATCCGTTGCAGCTGAAATGGCCGCTGAAGGGATTACACGGGGTTCACAACAGCAACGATCAAACCTCAGAATTGCATTATTCAAAATTGTTCACATCCGGAAAAGAGAAAATGGCAAATGGAGGATAACGAGAGTGATCTTCTTATGTACTTATATATGCCTTGTACCCTATACCTCGTCCGTCTTGCTGCCGCCCTCCACAAAAGCACGCAAGCCACAAATACCGCAAAGGTCCATTTTGTATATTGCGATGTGCAACTGTACATAACAGCGGTCAATGAATAACAACACGATGGGGAAGGCTTGCTTTATCATAGCGACGGTGCTTGCATTCTCTTTGTCGAATTCTGAAGCACAGCACACCAACAGAATACGGATCGCTGCTGCATCAAATCTTAAATTTGCGTTGGATTCAATAGTGATGGCATTTAAAGCCGGCCGGCCCGGGCGGGTCGATGTATCCTACGGTTCGTCGGGCAAATTGTTTGAGCAACTATCAAACGGAGCGCCATTCGATATTTTCTTTTCAGCAGATATGAATTTCCCTGCGCTGCTCCGCAAGAAGGACCTGGCTGCTTCCGAAGTTTATGTTTACGGAGTTGGCAGAATCGTTCTCTGGAGCAATAAATTTGACCCGCGGGAAAAGGGAATGAGATGCCTGCTTCAGCCAGGGGTGAGAAAGATCGCTATCGCCAATCCGATGCACGCGCCGTATGGCAAACGGGCAGAGGAGGCGTTAGCCTACTATGAGATCCTCGAGATCGTAAGGGAGAAGCTGGTCTATGGCCAAAATATTTCTCAGACGGCCCAGTTTGTAACCTCCGGCGCTGCAGATGCCGGGATCATTGCCCTGTCACTGGCGCTTTCGCCCAACATGAAGAAGGAAAATGGTTCGTATTACCTGATCCCTGAAGTGGGTTATGAGCCATTGGAGCAGGGTGCGGTAGTAACCCGGCACGGTAAGGGGAATGCGTATGCCCGGACTTTTATGACATTTGTGCAGGATGACGTGGCAGGTGCCATACTCGACCATTTTGGTTTCACAAGACCATAATCGCGATGCTGGATTTCGAACCTTTTTTCCTCACCCTGAAACTGGCATTTACGACCACGTTGGTGCTTTTTGTGGTGAGTATTCCGATTTCATTTTGGCTTGCTTTTAGCCGTTCGCCGCTGAAGGTTTTTGTTGAGGCAATCGTGGGCCTGCCCCTGGTGCTACCACCATCGGTTCTGGGGTTTTATTTGTTGCTTGCATTTAGCCCGGAAAATGCTTTTGGTAAGTTCCTGGATAATTACTTCGACATACGACTTGTCTTTACCTTTCCGGGACTTGTCATTGCATCATTGATCTACAGTTTGCCTTTTATGGTTCAACCGGTTCAGTTCGGATTTCGAATGGTGCCCAAAGCACTGTCGGAGGCCGCCTACACGCTTGGGAAAAGCAAGTTTACAACCTTAACGAGGGTATTAATCCCAAACATGAAGGGCGCACTGCTTACCGGTTGCATACTAACCTTTGCGCATACCATTGGAGAGTTCGGCGTTGTACTCATGGTAGGTGGAAACATACCCAACGAGACACGCGTGATCGCGGTAGCCATCTATGATGAAGTGGAGGCGATGAATTACCACCAGGCCAATATTTACTCTGCAATCCTGCTGGCCTTTGCCTTTCTTGTGCTGGTCAGTGTTTACGTGGTGTACCATCGTGCCTACAAGTCCGTTGCCGGTCATGATTGACATCGCCATCACCCGTAAATTATCAGGACCAGGCGGACAAATGTCCTTGCAATTCAATTCGAAAATTGACTCGGGTGAGTTCGTGTGTGTTTATGGACCTTCAGGAGCAGGCAAAACAAGTGTGCTCAGAATGCTGGCCGGCCTCCTCACCCCGGATGACGGACATATAGTGACGGACAATACTACCTGGTTTGACAGGGCGAAAAAAGTTGACCTGAAGCCACAGCTTCGGAATATCGGGATGGTCTTCCAGGAATATTCTCTTTTTCCAAACATGACAGTAAGGGGTAATCTTGAATTTGCGTTGAAGAAAGAATCCTCCGCAGATATTGTTGATGAGCTATTGCAATTGACTGAACTGGAACAACTTCAGGATCAAAAGCCGGCGTTGCTCTCGGGAGGACAAAAACAACGCGTGGCACTGGCGCGTGCGCTGATAAGAAGGCCCCGACTGTTGTTGCTGGACGAACCCTTGTCCGCCCTTGATTCGGTGATGCAGGCAAAGCTGCAGGATTACATTTTACGTGTTCATCAGCAATTCAGCCTGACCACTATTTTGGTAAGCCACGACGTGTTTGAGGTGGTCAAAATGTCAAAGCGGGTCCTGATCCTTGAAGAAGGAACCATTAAGAGAGATGGGCCGCCGAGGGAGGTGTTGCCGCGGGTGATGATGTACTGATGGTTGAAGTGCTTGCCTGGCTTAAGTTGGCCCTGATACCTCTATACCTTTATACCCTATATCTCCAAACCCCCATCTCACCTGCCTCGCTTTTCAAACGCCAGCTGCGAAACCATTTCGTCTATCGTAGGCTTCCATTTTCCCGCGGTCTCTTCTGGTGAAAAATGAATCTTCCTATCGTCACCGATCACGAGAATATGGTTCAATTCATCCCGGGACTTGCCGGGTTTTCCCGAAGGGACCAGGCTACTGACCAGGTCGTCAACCTCTTGCTGGCTCAGATCGATCTCTTTCTGACAGGATTTTGTAAGACCTGCTATGCCTCCCGTTTGTATTAACTTGAGTTTCATTCCACCCGGGCCGCTTTCCATCCATCTTCCACTGCCTTCAACTCAAGGCTGCCATCACCAAACATGTTCCGGGCATGATAAAGCGTGGCTTCCTTAACATTGAGGAAGGTTGCGTCGGGCGGAATGCGTACCGTATCAGTCAGAACAGCATACCAAATTCTCCCAATCGTATCCCACGCATAGCCTCCCCGGTTGTACGCGGCAACATAAAATGCAAAATTGGGGATCCCCGAATTGACGTGCACGCCGCCCCAGTCGCCTTCCGGTGTGTTGGGCAAATCCTGGTACTCGGCCATAGTGGCTGGCTGGGGATCGCTACCCAACACCGGATGATCCCGGTAGGCCGAGCCGGGTTCCTTCATCGACCGGATGGCATATTCATCCCCGATGACAACGTTCTCGCCAATCAGCCAGTCTGATTGTCTTGCATCCTGGTTCATTGCGCGTTGTTTGACCAAAATACCGAAGACATCGGAGAAGGACTCGTTCATTGCACCGCTTTGATTTTCATAATTGAGGTTGCAGGCATATTGCGTTACCCCATGGGTCAGCTCGTGGCCGATGATATCCACGTCCGTAGTGAAACTCCCAAAGATGGTGCCATCTCCGTCACCATAGATCATTTGCCGGCCATTCCAGAAGGCATTTTGATATTTTGTTCCGTAATGAATGGATTGTATGATCGCCATGCCGGCGTTGTCGATAGAATTTCGTCCGAACAAGTCATAATAGAGTTGCCAGGTTTGAATGCCACCCTGGTAAACGCGCTCGGCATCTTTATCGGTGTAACCGGTTCTTGCGCGCTTGAGCAGCCTCCCCGGAAGGGACGTCTTATTGCCTGCCGAATAAACCTCGAGTACGGGCTTGACAGCCCTTGCTTTTTTCTTAAAGACCAGTGATGCCCGTACGCGATCACTGGCGCCTGAGAAAAACATCCGGTCACTCCTGAACCGGTAGGATCTGAACTTGTTCTCTATTCCGCGAGTGGCGACGGTCCTGGAACCGCTCTCGATCAACTTCTCGATCATATACGGGGGTATGACACACTGGATGGGTGAGGGGCAACACATAATTTGTTCTCTTTTTTTGAAACATACTGATCATCAGGGCCTGAAATTACGTCCGGGCAACAAGTCCCCCAAATCCGACTCGACGGAAAGCACAATAAATCCGTGCAAGCGAACCACGTTGTGCATGCCGGCGCATGCGTAGTTCAGCAGCTCATCTGCCCAGCCCGGTCTTCGATCTGATCGCTTCGATAAGATCCCGCTTCAAAACAAACCGGCGCACAAAATTCAACCGCAGGTTTCCCGTGCTCAGGGCAAAGCGCTGGTCTGCCAGGTTGTTTCCGATGTTGAGGGTTTCGTTGGTAAAGGTCAGGCTGATCGCCCACTTCTCAGAGTTGTATCCGGCGAAGGTCTTGAAGGAGAAATTGGGAAGGAACGACGATGACCTTTCGCGCTCAGGTCCCGCTATCAGGTTGGTGCCGAATACCAGGGCAATGGCCCCGGAGCCCATGATAAAGAAGTGTTCATGCAGCACAGCAGTGTATGCATATCCAATACTCGGTCCCGTTTGGAAAAAACTCAGGCGCTGCTTTTGTGCTTCCTGGTGAACGTTGCTGATCGCGTAAGGTACGATTGTACTATCCGCCTCACCGTTTCCCCAACTGAGCTGCCATCCGAGAAGCATGGTTCCTGCAGACTTTTTCTGCCATTCGTTTTGGAGGAAACCGGCTCGGTAAGAAAACCGCTCATGGTTGAAAATGTATTGCCCGGAAAGTCCAAAAACGTTTAGTCGGATGTCAGGTCTTGTGTAGAAATCCCCATCCGCATCACGCAGATCTTCGTCAATCAGGTAAAATCCTTTGTAAAATTGCCCCAGCACGTCGATAAGAAACTTGCGGCCATAAAAATCGCCCTGCAGATCCAGGTATTTGGTATCGCCCTTGCCGTCATCCGGGTTCAGGAAACCGAATCCAAAACCAAGGTTGAGTGAGGCCCACTTGTAGGTGGCGCCCACGCCCATATTCAGTGTCGTGTTAGGAAAATAACGCAGGCGGATATCGTCAGCCTGATCAAGAAAACGAAAGGAAGTATACTTCTTTGAAAAATAAAAACGTGTCGTCAACTGATCCTCATAGGAAACATAGTAGGACGAATCGTTTTGCGCCAGCACGCTTCCGCCCGTGAAGCAGCAACCTGCCTGCCCTGTAGAGGCCAACGCGATGGCAGGCAGGCACATCAGGATCCAACACCTCAGCATGATTAAAATTAGTCAATCCCTGTAAATGGTAAGGCAGCCGGAAGATAATTCGTTCCATACAGTCAATGCAAAATACCGGACATTGTTCCGGGCCGACTTGAACGATCGGAGCCCTAACCGGCCAGTACCTCCTGCCGCTCTATCCTGCCCTCATCAAGATGGATGCCAAAGCCAGGTTTTTGCGGGAGCGGCAAAATCCCATTCGAAGTAAGAAGCGGATCCTTCTGGAAGTGCAGCTTATAACCCACGTGATTGATCAGGTACTCTACAAGCGGACATACCTCAGGCGACTGACTGGCAACCACATGCAGCGCTGCGTGGATGTTGTGTCCGTGAGGAAACACCTTGGCTCCGAAGGCAGACGCCAGGTGGCATATTTTCACCAGCTCGCTGACTCCGCCACACCATTCCGGGTCTGCCTGCACGATCTGAATCGCCCTTGCTTTCAGAAAGTCAAGCACTTCCCACCGATTGTAAAAGTGTTCGCCTGTAGCTACCGGGATTGAAGTGGACTGACTAAGCAGTGCAAAGCTTTCCAAGCGGTTAGGCGCAAACGCTTCTTCAATCCAGTACGGTCTGTATTGCTCGACCCCCTTGCACCAGGCTTGCGCAAAGGGGAGGTCCCATCCCATGAAAGCGTCAAACATGATCTCAGCGTTATACCCCAGTGCGTTTCGGAGCTCTTCGACAAGCTCAATATTTTTCCTGAGTCCCTCATTGCCATGCCCGGGCCCGTACGCCAAAAACCATTTCTGGTGGATAAATCCCTGTTCGTATAGTTGCATTGCCCTGGGACCGGCTTTTCCTTTTTCAATGGTATACCCCAGACAACTCCCGTATACCTTTACCTCCGTGCGCGTTGGCCCGCCCAGAAGCTGATGAACCGGCGCGCCAAAGTGTTTTCCCCGTAAATCCCAGAGGGCGTTGTCGACGGCACTCAAAGCCATCATATAGTGACCTGCTCTGGCGTGCCTGTTCAGCCGGTAGAGTTTGTCCCACAAACCTTCGACATCAAGAGCATCTTTCCCGAGAAGGAACGGGCGAAGCTGCCTGAGCAACGGTTCCACCACCTCGCCATCTATTGCGCCATACAATCCCTCCAGCCCGCCCCTGGTGCGTATCCGCACGTAGTTATGGGTCAGGTTGCCTGTTGATGGCTTTGCATCCGTCCTGTCCTGGTATACAGGAGGCTGCTGTTCAGGATAGACATGTATGGGCTGTGATTGATACTGCCGGTTAACGCCGGGGATGCTCGTATAAGGACCGGTGACCTTGAGGATCTCTACCGCGTCGATCAAAGTGTCCTGGCTGAACGAATCGTTAGCGAACAATAAGCGCGACGGAAGAGGCAGGAATGCGAGGACCGATGCCTGGCTAAGCCTGCTGAGAAACTGGCGGCGTGAAGTCATAGGGAGTGCGGTTTGGACATTGGTTACCTAAAGTAAAACGTTTGATGCGGGAGGATGTAACCACAGATGTAAAAAAGTAATGGATTGCAACGATTGTTGGTTACAGGAAAGGGGAGATCGCATTATTTCTGGGAAAAACCCATATAATTGGTGGTTGAGTCGCACGAATCTGTGACTTACCTTTAGCCGGATATCGCGGATGTCCGCTGCAAATAAACCCTGACTATGAAGCTAACCGGAGAGAATTTTATTGGCATTAAACGATCTTCAACGGGTGAAACTACCTTTAAGGCGTATGACCCCGTTGCAGCAGTTTCGATTTCACCCGATTTCCATGAAGCAACTACCGTGGAAGTGGATGACGCTGCTTCTCTGGCCGAAACAGTCTTCCGCGAATACAGAAAAAAAAGTGGTAAGGAGCGTGCGGCCTTCCTGAGAAAAATAGCAGAGGAGATTGAAGCGTTGGGTGACGCGCTTATTGACCGGTGCAGGGAAGAGACCGGCCTGCCGGAAGCCAGACTAAAGTCGGAACGTGGACGCACTACCGGCCAGTTGAACATGTTTGCTGACCTGCTGGAAGAGGGTTCCTGGGTGGATGCGCGGATCGAACTGGCATTGCCGGATCGCACACCGGTGCCCAAACCTGATCTTCGCTCGATGCTCATTGCGCTTGGGCCCGTCGGTATCTTTGGCGCCAGCAATTTCCCGTTCGCCTTTTCCGTGGCGGGCGGCGATACCGCCTCCGCACTGGC
>DATBVZ010000705.1:0-4286 GCA_036515095.1 Cyclobacteriaceae bacterium
AATGAAACTGGGGATGGCGCATCCCATGGGACCGCTGCAACTGGCCGACTTCATCGGACTGGACGTATGCCTGGCCATTCTCAAGGTGCTGCACGAAGGTTTCGGAAACCCGAAGTATGCCGCCTGTCCCCTGCTGGTGAATATGGTTCAAGCCGGGCAACTTGGAGTGAAGTCGGGAAAGGGTTTCTATCAATACTCACCTGGTAACAAAGAGCTGGTTGTTGCCCCGGAGTTCAGGTAAGCCGCCCCAGAGTTATCGTGAAGCCACATCGTTGAGAACAGCCTCAATGCTTTCTCCACATCCATTCGCTCATTTCCTCATTTCCTCATTCCTACTTTTTCAACAGGTCACGGATTTCGGTGAGTAATTGAATATCCGCCGGAGGGGGCGCCGGCGCTGCCTCCTCTTTTTTCTTCAGTGTATTCATAGCTTTCACGACCATGAAGATTGCAACGGCAATGATCAGGAAGTCAACAACGGTTTGAATGAATATGCCATAGTTGAGTGTAACTGCTCCCGTTTCACCCACGGCCCCCTTAAGTGTAACTTTAAGATTGGTAAAATCAACGCCGCCCAACGCCAGCCCTATTGGTGGCATCAGGATATCATTGACAAATGAGGTGACAATTTTTCCAAATGCAGCGCCGATCACAATACCGACGGCCAAATCGACCACGCTACCGCGCATGGCAAATTCTTTGAATTCTTTTAACATAACACTGAAGTTTTGGTTATTACTAAAAATAAGTCTTAAGTTGCTCATAAGCAATCAGTCAGGACATGCGATGCCATGCAAATGACGATCACGCTACAATTTTTTTGGAGACCGGATGATGAAAATAATCGGCGGATCATTTAAATCCCGGAAGATTTTGACCTATTTTTAATGTTAATCCAAATAACCTCAGGCTTATGACGTTAGCCCTCCCACTGGTCGCATTAGTGGATGATGACAAGGTTTTTCAGTTGATCGCTTCCCGCAGCATTAAGGCAACGAACTTCAAGGGTACTATCCTGCAG
This sequence comes from Cyclobacteriaceae bacterium, assembly GCA_036515095.1. Lineage (GTDB taxonomy): Bacteria > Bacteroidota > Bacteroidia > Cytophagales > Cyclobacteriaceae > ZC4RG29. Next base: position 1,022 of record DATBVZ010000705.1, read on the forward strand.
TTCAATAACGGTGGCGAAGCAATTGAGTACCTGGAGGCGCATGCGCACGAAGAGCTGCTCCTTCCCGATGTGTTGTTCCTGGACATAAACATGCCGGTTGTGGATGGGTGGACTTTCCTGGAGGACTACATTGACCTGAAGCCGCGGATACAAAAGCCTATACGTATATACATGGTCAGTTCCTCCCTGGATCCTAAAGACATCGAACGGGCAAAATCCTTCGAAGAAATCCGGGAGTACATATCCAAACCGATCAGTCAGGAGAAATTCGCGCAGCTGGTAACGCTGGATTAGGTGTACGTAGCAAAATTGGCGTCCATTCACTCACGATAGTTCGATAGAGGGACGGTGAGCTTTGCTCCATAGGACTCCACAGTAACGTGATTTACGGTTAAGGGGTTTCGTCATTAGCATGATGCGAGATCGTTGAGAAGCCTGAAGGTTTTCCCGGCGCTCATTCACTCATTCACTCATTCGCTCATTCGCTCAATCACTCATTTCTCATTCTGTTACGTTGACCGGGTTTCGCAACCCCGAGTAGGAGGTTAATTCCACACCGGCGCTGCCGATGAACATCTGGGCGCTGATCTTGATGGGTATTCGGTTCTGGTCGTCAGAGAACCAGGCGGTGACGGAATTCTCGCCGTCGAAGATCTTGTTCTTCGGCATGATGGGCACGATCCTTATTGCCCTGAACTTACCGGCCCTGGTCTTTACCACATCCTTGCCTTTGTACAAAACCCTGAGGGCGTAAAACGTATCTTCAAAAAACCCTTTGATGACCAGCGTGTCGCCCGGTTCGGTCTTTGAAAGATCCAGGGTGCGAAGGTAGAGGAACCCGCCGATCATGTCGCGCACATTCCTTGGCGCCTCATAGTATTGCGGCTCCTTCATCTTACCGGTCTTGTTGTCGAGTACCTTTACTTCGATCTTTTGATTCTCGTGATCGAAATTCGTCCACTCGTCTTTCTTATACCGGCCTTCGCGGATCTTGCGATAAAACTGATGGGGCACCAGGGCGGCCGTATCGATATAGGCACCCCAATGATCGTTGACATCGGCCACCCAATCCACCATGCCTACCGTCCTGCCATAAACATCCACTTTATAGCAGTCGCGGTCGTTCATTTCATAGTAATTCGGATCAATCTGGGTGGAACCCCTGCCAACCGTAAAAATTCCATAGGTCATCTTGAACCGCAACACCTCGCCACGGGTAAAACTCTTATTCGGAACACGCTGGTAAACATCACTGCGGTCTATGACAAACGCCGATGCGGTCAGGAGAAGGATAATACCGGGTAAAAGTAGTTTCATGTATTGTTCGTTTTTGTTAACGCACACGGATACATGGAATCCGCCTGTATATGCCTGCACCTGCCTGCCATGCGAAGACCTGTGCGAGGCAGGCCCGCCTGCCCTGCAGATGGCCAGCGTGATGGCAGGAAGGCAGGCACAAATTTAAAAAAATCATCACCGGATAGTTAACGTAAAAGTATATTCAAAGGTGATGCCAAACGCGCTCAATCCATCCAAAAAGCCCCTTTGCGGGAATTTCAGGTACAACAATAATAGAAATTAAGTATCTGTAAATCAAACAGAAAGAGAATTTTCGCGAAGTGCGTCGTTAAGTGATGTCTTTTTATCGGTACTCTCCTTCCTTTTCCCAATGATGAGCGCGCAAGATACGCCGAATTCTCCCGCGGGGAATTTTTTGTTCATAGAGCCCGGTATCACCACGGAGCGCTCCGGCACATGGCCCTTAAGCTCTACGGGATCCTTTCCGGTGACGTCAATGATCTTTGTACTTGCTGTCAGAACGACATTGGCACCCAGCACGGCCTCGCGGCCCACGCGCACACCTTCCACAAGAATGCATCGCGAACCGATAAATGCATTATCCTCTATAATCACGGGGGCGGCCTGGACCGGTTCCAGCACACCGCCAATTCCTACACCACCGCTGAGGTGCACACTCCTGCCGATCTGCGCGCAGCTTCCCACAGTCGCCCAGGTATCCACCATGGTGCCCTCATCCACGTAAGCGCCGATGTTCACGTAGGAGGGCATCATGATCACACCCTTGTTCACAAACGAACCATAGCGGGCGATGGCATGGGGCACTACCCGCACACCCAGCGATTTATAGTTTTTTTTCAGGGCGATCTTGTCATAGAATTCGAAAGGACCCACTTCTATGGTCTCCATCTGCTGGATGGGAAAATAGAGGATGACGGCCTTCTTCACCCACTCGTTCACGATCCATCCATCCAGGCCGGGTTCCGCGACCCTCACCTGCCCCCTGTCAAGTTTCGCGATCACTTCCCGGATGGCCGACTGAATAGCGGCATCCTGAAGCATCGACCGGTCTTCCCAGGTCTTTTCAATTAGTTGCTTTAATTCCATTTTTAGTGTTTAGTTTGGCCCTGATTAACCTGATTTTTGTCGCAAGTAATAAAAAAAAGGAAGATAGTCATCGCTTCTGTGCTGAAGCCGGTGGATGACGCCCGTATGTTTGAGAAAATCGGACAGACACTCGCGGATACGGGGGAATATGATATCCATATCTTCGGATATCCCAGCGCGAAGGACCACACCTATCCTGGTATCCGGTTTCATCCCTCCCTCCCCTTCCGGCGACTCGAATTCCGGCGCCTGAAGATCCCGTTCACTATCTTCCCAAAAGCGCTGGCCATTAATCCGGACGCTATCATAGTCACCACGCACGAACTGCTTTTCATGGCCGTGGCATTGAAGCTGTTCCGCGGAACCAGTATCCTGTATGACATCCAGGAAAACTATTTCCGGAATCTCCGCTACCTTCCCAGCTTCCCTGCCTTTGCGCGTCCCTTGCTCGCGGCCTGGGTGCGATTTAAGGAAATCCTGGTGGCTCCCTTTGTAAACGGATTCATTCTCTCCGACACAGGATACCTGGATGAGCTGACCTTTGTGAAAGGCAAAGCCAAGGTCATCGAAAACAAGGTTAAAGCATCTTCCATTCGACCTCATATCCAGGATCCATCGGGCAAGGCAACAAGGTTACTCTTTTCGGGAACCCTTGCCGAATCAACCGGCATATTCATTGCCCTTGACCTGGCGGAAAAGCTGCATGAACTTGATGCCGGCGTGAGGCTTACGATCATCGGCTACTGCGCACTGGAAGATACGCTGCGTCGCATAAACCAGGCAATCAATGCCAAGGATTTCATACGACTTACAGGCGGCGATCACAGGGTACCTCATGACGAAATAATGGCCGAGGTGG
>DATBVZ010000706.1:0-3556 GCA_036515095.1 Cyclobacteriaceae bacterium
GCGCCTGGAGACAAGTGGGTCCACAAGTGACATCATCGGGCTGCTCTTCGATATCAAATTCCAGGACAAGTTCCTTGCGCATAACTGGAGAATTTCAAAACAGCTTGGAAATGAAAAGGTCAAAAACATCCACGAGGATCAACAGTATAATGATAGTCTCCAGCAGGCTGCTTTCCCGCTGATTGATTATTTCGGTGAATACCCTCAGGTTTCCCTCAATTATTTTCATCGTATATTCCACACCGCTAAATCTCACCCTAAGATCCAAATGCTTGATCAGGCCCTGGTGCAGGTTGTCAAGATATTCGTCTTCCCAGACCAGGTCAGGGGCATCAAAGATATAGATGTTTTCGGCAATGTTGTTCTGCGTATTCAGCGCGCGCCCTACAAATCGCATCATATTCTTTCGACCGATCACCAGCCTTCCCGTACGTTCCAGTTGGTTGGTAAAACCCGTGATCTCGGTGAGCAAATTCTCTGTAGTGTTCATGTATTGATCCAGGGCGAGCGATTGAGCAAGGTTGAACATGGCAATCCGGATCACCTCATCATTTAGCCTGCCCAGAATTACTTCATCAAAGTCAAACCGCATTTCGGCGCCCTCTTCAAACCGGATATCAAACTCATCTCGAAACCAATTACTCATGGGGATGCGTTTGTACGGGTCCACCGCTTTGATCGCTGCATCCATTTCCGATTCATTATATCCGGCAAAAACGATGATGCCATAGTTGAAGTAGCACTGATACTTGTCTTCGGGGAGCCGGTAAAAAAGTTCAGATGAACTATCCGCATGGGGTTTTAGTCCCAGAAAGGTTTTTATACCTTTGGTTTCAAGCTGTTTGGCCACGCAAAATGCAGTGAGTCTTATTTCCCTGCTCATACCACCCGGTTGTCCTGGCAAAGGTAAAGTAAAGAACGCACAAGTAAAGTATGGGTAAATTTGATTAGGTTTCACCTTGTATTTTCCAGATCCCGGATGTTGCGATGGTTTACCATTCTGTTCTGCATTTTATCAGCGACGGAGGCAGCGTACCCCTGGGGCCCCACCGGTCACCGGGTCATTGGTCAGGTTGCCGAACAATACCTTACCAAAAAGGCACGCAAACGCCTGAACAAGATCCTCAACGGCCAATCCCTGGCTATCGTATCCACCTGGATGGATGAGGTGCGGTCTGACTCCACCTTTGATTATATGGCGGACTGGCATTGGGTGACTATTCCTGACGGAATGACCTATGAAGAAACGCAGAAGAACAGTAACGGCGACATTATCGAAACACTTGAACGAATAGCGGGCGGGTTAAGGGCCGGCCAGACGACTCCGGAGAAGCAAAAACAATACCTGCTGATCCTTGTCCACCTGGTGGGCGACATCCACATGCCCCTTCATGTAGGAAATGGAGAAGACCGCGGCGGAAATGACATACGCGTTAGCTGGTTTGGCAGACCAAGCAATCTGCACCGGGTTTGGGACAGCGACATGATTGACGAAACCAGGCTCAGCTACACGGAACTGGCAGCATCCCTGGAGCAACCCGGTGAAGAGCAGGTAAAATCATGGCAACAATCAGGTATTCGCGACTGGGCGCATGAGAACACCGTGTACAGGCAGCCCGTCTACCAAATTGGCAATGGTCAGCTTGGTTACGATTATTCCTATTGGAACCTCCCCATGGTCCGGCAGCGCCTCCTACAGGCAGGCATCCGGCTGGCCGGGTTGTTGAATGAAATTTTTGGCCAGCGCTGAAGCGGACAACTTCCTGGACTGACGGCAATAAATAGCCTCCGCCAATTTTGCATTCCGGCCGTAAATGTCGTTGTGAAAGATCACGCTTCCATTGGACTGCGCCTCACACGTAATATAACGGATACGCAGGTCGATTGGCTTCAGGCTGACCTGCCGGCTGAGTTCTGCCCGCATGAAACGGTCGAAGTCACGGGGCGAGCAATATGGATTCTCGTCATGAACCAGGTGTCGGGCAAGCCCGAGGGCATGCTCTACGCGCACGCAACCATGGCTCAAGGCGCGGTAGTTCACATCGAACAGTCTCTTGGCATTGGTATCGTGGAGGTAAATATTGTATGGGTTCACAAAATTGAACTTCAACAAACCCAATGCATTAAAGTCTCCGGGCACTTGTTGGATCATATATGGAAAATGGTTCACCCCCTGTCTTGACCAGTCGACAGAATCCGGATGAATCTCATTGCCCTTCATGTTCAGAATGCGGTAATTATTGGAAGCAAGGTAGGAAGAGTCCCGTTTGATCTTCGGCAGTAATTCAAGGGTGGCAATGCTCCGCGGAACATTCCATGACGGGTAAACGATGAAGTTGGAAATGCGGCCGTCGAGAACCGGGGTTTGATAATAAGGAGTGCCCACGATCACCCTGGATTCGAATTCCACGGAATCATGGTTAACCAGCGCCAGACGAAACGCCGGAATGTTAATGAATATATACCTCGAATCAATGTCGTGACGTTCCCAACGCCATTGTTCCATACTCATGCTCAGGTCTACGGCCTGTTTTTCGAGGAGCTTTTTATCTGCCTGGACCAACGGCGATCTCAGGGAATCGAGTTTCCACCCCAGTACGCGTTTCAGTGTGTGGTAGGCAGAATACCGCGGCTCGAGCTCATGCAATCCCCGTGAAAGCTCATTGCGGCTTATCGCCCGCGTGATTGTGTTCATGACGACGGAATCGGTTACTACCTCAGCTTCACTCCATCCCAGGGTATCCATTTTCATTCTTCCGAAGCGTAAATGGCTTGCGACGGTGAACAATGCATCCGTAAGGAAGACATCGAAGTTCGCAATTGACAGGGCGTCTGCCTTGTTGTTCCTGATGTGAAATGCCAGTTCGTCAATTGAATCCAGGTGGTAGTCTTCGGGGATCAGCCCGGAATAGTCCAGTTTATGAATGATGTCAACCATAGAGTCGGCCTGCGGCGTCATCACTGCTCCTTTGTGCCAGAGCAACTTATGACCCCTCAGGGAATAGAAGTCATCCAGTTGGCATCGTGAATAGAGGGTTTCATCGGAAACCCGGGTTGAATCGTTGAGAAGCGCGATAAGCGCATGCTCCGCAGGAGTCGACACTGACGTTTTTGTCAGGTGCTGTACAGAATCCGAACACCCGGAGCTGAATAATACGAGGAGAAAAGCCAACCATTGCTGGAGATAAGAATTCATGGGCATTAACTATTTTACCGACCACAACACAGGCTGTTGGAGAAATCCCGGTTCAGAAAAGCCGCCCAAAAGCGGGCAGACGGAACTCAGGAAAAGACAGCCATACAATTTGCATACACACAATAGTCGCCCTTGAGGGCAGGAAAGCAGGAAAGCAAATTACAATTGTGATGCCTAAAAAATCAGCGGTGCGGCGAAAGAACATGCATCCCCATATAACCCGGCAAAATTGACAAAAATGCCTTTACCGGAAGCCCTGTCCGGCCCCGAAAACGAAGAAATTTCCCGATACGGTAACGTTTTGACCCAAGTTGGGTTCGTGTGTAATGTGCCAATTTTCAGATGCGGTCAAGAACTTTG
>DATBVZ010000707.1:0-3753 GCA_036515095.1 Cyclobacteriaceae bacterium
ATCGGTGGCGTAATCTCGGATGACTTCAGCATGGAGAAGTTCATCGCTGAAGGAAATATCTGGGAATACACCCTTACCCCTCTGACGGATATTCATCTTCATTCCAATTTGGAGGCGGAGTTCGAGCCAAACGGCAGCATAACTTACGTTTACCTGTTCTCGTCCATCGCGATCTTTATACTCGTCATCGCCTGTATCAATTTCGTGAATTTGTCGACCGCCCGCTCGGCCGACCGCGCGCGCGAAGTGGGCATTCGCAAGGTTATGGGGTCCCTTCGTTCGCATCTTATCCGCCAGTTCCTTACAGAGTCATTTCTCCTTAGTCTGGCGGCCTTTTTGCTGGCGCTTGGCCTTGCGCACCTGTTCCTGCCGGTATTTAATTCGCTTGCACAAAAGAATCTCTCATTGCCTCTCGGCGATTCTACTTTCTATTTTGTTTTGCTGGGAGCTGTCGGACTGGTGGGTGTTATGGCAGGATTGTATCCGGCATTCTTCCTTTCCGGATTTAAACCAGTCAGCGTGCTCAAGGGGAAGATCGCAATGGGTAGCCAAAGCGGGTTCATCCGGAATGGCCTCGTAGTCTTTCAGTTTGTGATCTCCATTTTCCTCATCATCGCCACGATCACCATCCAGCGACAGCTCAGTTATGTCCAGAACAAGCGACTGGGATTCAACAAGGACCAGGTCGTTGTTATTCACCAGGCGCAGCACCTGGGCAGCCAGATCCAGGCTTTCAAGGGGGAAGTGTTGCGGAACAGCTTTATTCCGGCAGGAACTATATCCTCCTACCTTCCCGTGGACGGCACATGGAGAAACTTCAACACGTTTTGGCCTGAAGGAAAGGCTCCCACCGGGGAGGATGTCAATGAAATGATCGGCCTGCAGATATGGGCGGTTGACCATGACTACATCAACACCCTGGGCATCAGGTTGAAGACGGGCCGCAATTTTACATCCGGCCAGTCCACCGACTCCACACAGAGCGTGATCCTTAACGAGGCAGCGGTTTCAAAATTCGAAATGGGCGACAACCCGATTGGAGAGAAGATCAGTAGGTTCGGTGGGACCAACCCCGACGGAACCCCCGACATCAATAACATCAGAACGTGGGAAGTCATAGGTGTAATCGAAGACTTTCACTTTTCATCCCTGCGTGAGAACATTCAGCCATTGGGTTTATTCTTCGAACGTTCGGATGGGTTTGTTTCCTTCCGCTTTGCAGGGAATGAAACACAGGACGTGCTCAAAGCCATCTCGGCCACCTGGGAAAAGATGGTGCCAGGCCGCCCGTTCGAATATTCTTTTCTCGATGACGATTTTGGAAAGATGTATAAATCAGAGCAGCGACTGGGCACTATCTTTGCCATATTTGCCGGGCTTGCCATCATCATCGCCTGTCTTGGCCTTTTTGCCCTAACCTCCTTCACCGCGCAACGCCGCACAAAGGAGATCGGGATCCGAAAAATCCTTGGCGCTTCTATCGAGAGCATTGTGCTGCTTCTTTCCAAAACCTACAGCAAGCTCATCCTCATCGCTTTCCTGCTGTCGGCGCCGGCCGCCTGGTACGCCGTCAACTGGTGGTTGGAAAGCTATGCTTATAAGGCCGACGTCGGCGTGATGGTATACATTCTTGCCGGTGCCACTGCATTTATCATCGCCATGCTTACCATAGGATATCAATCCATTCGTGCTGCCCGGGCGAATCCGGCAAATTCGTTACGCAGCGAGTAGCAGTATCACATCGTGGGAATCATGGAATAGACTAAAACTCCAGTCTGTAGCTTATCAACGGAACTATTCCGACCTGTTTTTTTAGCAGCACCGATTCGGTTTCCGTATCGTAGTAATAATATGCCGGGTTATGCCGGTCGGTTATATTTTGAACATCCAGCCGCCATTCCATGGAATGCCGCTGGCAGTTAAGACGATACACGAATTGAAAATCAGTCCGGAAATAATCCGGTAACTTCCTGACGAATGCGTCATCCCAGTCGTATACCTGCCTTTTTTCCCCGATGGATCGTTCGAGGTCGATGGGAACATAGGGTTTGCCTCCGGCATGGGTAACTTTCAGGTTCACGCCGAAACGGTTCCGCTGATTGCTTGTCTCAAATTCTTTTCCAGCGAGTACATGAAGACTGTAGTTATTATTGTAAGAAGTATTTCTGTCTGGCTGGTCGTGGACTGAAAAAGTGGATTGAAAAAGGGATCCGTTCACCATGTAATACAGGTTACCTGAGAATGACTTTTCGAGCGATACCTCCAGGCCATAATTTTTTCCCTGGCCCTGGTTTAGCAAACTGTCTGTAATGAACCCTGTATCTTCATTAATGGATGCATAGAAAGATGCCGGGTTGGTTTGTACAGGTGCGTTGTATAATTGCTGATAATACGCTTCTGTCTTCAGGTAATGAGATGACGGCAAAGGCTGCGCGTACGAAAGTACAACATGGTTCGCTCTTGTAAACCCCAGATTTTTGTTGAACTGAACTTCATTACCACCCGGTTGATGATCTCGTGCAAGGTAGTATTGCAGATTTTCTACGCGGCTATGTCTGCCGTAGGCGAAGCTTAAGGACCCTTCCGGCGTGACCTGCCACTGCAGTCCCAGCCGGGGCTCAAGGGAACGATCACGGGTAAGGGCAAAGTGCATGAAATGAAACCCGTAGAACCCGAACAACCTGGTCGAAAAATATTGCCGGGCATACAAGAAGCCCTGGAAAATAAGAGTGTTACTGCGTTCCCTGAAATTAACAATTACCTGGTAGGCAGGATTTTCCGTGTCAATGTTTTTTAGAAAGAAGTTGTAATCCAGTCTGCTCACGATGGCTCCCCCCTCCCCAAAAAAACCCTGGGTTATTCTTCTTCTTGCCGAAATTGACAGACGGGTGTAGGATTTTGAATAGTTCTCCTCCAGCGCCAGCAGACCATTGTCCGGGCCGTGCACCTCACTGTTTTTTGAGATCTGGCTTCCGGCATAGGATAGTGAAGTTTTTAACAGGGTGTTGCTGTTCACCATTTGGCTAAATGTTAATCCCAGTACACCGGTATCGGATGTGTTATTGTCGAAAAGAGTTGTATCAGTCAGGTTCGATTTACTTTTTCCGCCAATTCCAAAAAGTGAGAAAGTACCTGCCCGTGTCGGGAAATGCAGCTTGAACGAAAGATCCTGGTAATCTTTATACTGACCTGCTTCATTCAGGCCAACGCCCAGCTTGTCCAAAACGGATAAGGTTGAATAGCGGTAATTGACTAAATAAGAAGACGCATGGGTATGGCGTAAGGGCCCCTCAGCCGTAGCCTCCAGCCCAAGCAGTCCGGCTTGCACAGCGTATTCCTTCCGCTCATTGTTTCCGTTGCGTAAATGGATATCAAACACAGCCGAAAGCGCATTTCCGTACTGGGCGGGAAAAGCGCCGGTCAGAAAATCTGAATTTTCGATGGCGTTCGGACTCAAAATACTAACAACGCCATGTGAAGAGCCTTCCGTTGCAAAATGATTCGGGTTGGGAACTTCGATACCCTCCACCCTCCACAACACACCACGCGGTGAATTACCCCGAACCACAAGCGCATTATTCTCATCGCTGCCTCCGGTAACCCCGGCAAACGCGCTGACCATCCGTGCAGGATCCCCCAGGCTGCCCGCATAACGCTTGGTGTCTTCCACGGAAAAATTCCTGCTGCTGGTAAGGGCTACACCCTCTCCGGGAATTCCGTCATGCTTTAAGGCTGTAATGACTACTTCACTCA
>DATBVZ010000708.1:0-3611 GCA_036515095.1 Cyclobacteriaceae bacterium
TCGGAGATGGGAAAGTCAACCGCGGAACGAGGGGGCAGGAGGAAAAGGATCTATACGATCACGGCCTATGGCCGTAGAGTGCTGAAAGAGTCGCGGGATTTCAAGGTATCTCTCTGGAGCCAGTACCCTGAGTTTGCGGGAAAGGTTGGATTTAACGGCATTTAGGTAGAGACGCGTGATTGTGCGTCTCTACCCACCACCCACGTCCTTCCCATGACGTAAATCATTTGACCAAAATGGACATTAAACCACCGAAATACGCCGAAAGATTGTTGCTGCGATTCCTGCGTACCGACCTGGTGGAAGAAGTGCAGGGCGATCTGGAAGAGAAATTTTTCTCGACCGCGAAGAAGCGATCGGTCTTCGGGGCAAGTTTGAATTACTGGTACCAGGTAATTCATTATATGCGTCCGTTTGCCTTGCGGAAAACAAAGTCAATCCACATAAATAACTACGACATGTTTCGGAATTATTTCAAGATCGGCGTGCGAAACCTGGTCAAGAGTAAATTCTTTTCTTTCATCAACATCGGAGGCATGGCCATCAGCATGGCAATATTTTTTGTCATCGCGTTGTACGTTCTCGATGAGTTGAAGTTTGATAAGCATATAGCGGATTCAGATCTAAAATTTCGTGTTTACAGCGAACATTTCAACAACGATGGGAGCAGGAAAAAAGGTGCCATGATCCCGCCCATGGTTGCCCCAACACTGATGGCTGAATATCCTCAGGTGGAGTATTATGTGAGATATCTGAATTTTAACGCAGCACCCTTATTTGAGGTAGGAGATAAAAAATTTACCGAAGACGAAGGGGGAGCCGCAGACCACCGGATTTTTGACATGTTCAGCGCTAACCTTCTGGAGGGGGATCGGGAAACGGTATTAACAAAACCCAATACCATCGCGATCAACCATACGCTGAAACAAAAATACTTTGGAGACAAATCCGCGCTTGGGGAGTCTATAGAAATTTTTGATCAGAACTTCGAGGTGGCGGCCGTGTTTGAAGATTTTCCCCCGTACGCACACTTTCAAAGAAATTACTTTCTCGCACTGGAGGGGTTTGTTCCTTCAGAGCGAATGCAAAGCTGGGGTTGGAATCAGTTTAACACATATATTAAACTGAAATCCGGAGCGGATGCGGACGATCTGGAATCGAGGTTGCAAGACTTTGCCGAACGAAATGCCTGGCCCCACACCAAACCCAATGGTGGATATTACATTCCACACCTTATGCTTCTTGAAAAGATCCATCTCTACGCCTACGACCAGGTGTGGGACATTGCTGTGCGCGGCAATATTCAAACGATATACATCCTGACCGGTATTGCGGGGTTTATATTGATCATAGCGATCCTCAACTTTGTCAATCTTTCCACTGCCCGTGCCATCAGCAGAGTAAAGGAAGTGGGCGTTCGTAAAGTAATGGGCGCATTCCGGACGCAGTTGATCGCTCAGTTTATAAGCGAATCAATGTTGATCGCCTTCCTTGCGCTGGTGATGGCGGGGGTGATCGCTTCCATCGCATTACCGCACTTGAATGACTTTACCGAAAAGCGGATCCCGGTCGATATTTTTCTAAACCCCGGTATGGTAGTTATGCTTATCGGTTTTGGCTTGTTCACCGGGATGCTGGCCGGCATTTACCCGGCGATCTTTATATCATCTTACCGACCGGCGAACATCCTGTCGCAGAAGGTCAGGGGAAGGTCCGGCAAAACGGTTTTGCGGCAGGGGCTTGTTGTGGTTCAATTTATTCTTTCCTTCTTTCTTGTCATCGCCTCTTTTGTTGTGTCAGAGCAGCATACTTTCATGCGAACCACAGATATGGGGTTTGAAAAGGAGAACCTCCTTGTTCTTCCGGTTCGTGGCGATATGGACAAGGATTTTGAAGTAACGAAACATTCGTTTAGTGACCATCCCAACATCATCAATACAACGATGGGTTACGGCCTGCCGGGTCAGGCATATGCCGGTGATGGCATAATAGACAAGGCTACAGGCAAGAACTGGCACATCAATATGCTCGCAGTTGATCATGATTACGTAAAAACATTGGGACTGGAAATCATCGCGGGCCGCGATTTTTCAAAAGAGATTAAATCCGATGAACCCAGCGCTTTCATATTGAGTGAAACTGCCGCAAAAATGTTGGGATATTCCGATTTCGGTAAAGCCCTCGGTCATGAGATCGGCTGGAACCGTTGGAATGCGCCGGATTCGGTTAAGGAAGGAAAAGTGATCGGTATTGTCAAAGATGTTCAGTTAAACAGCATGCGGGAAAGTATCGCCCCCCTGGCCTTACAAGTTTACCCTGTTTCCTCCACGATTACGATAAGGACTAGCAGCAACGATATTCCCGCAACGATCAGCCATCTTGAAAAGACCTGGAAGAGATTCAACTCCGAATGGCCATTTGAATACAAATTCCTGGACGAAAACTTTGACAAGATGTACAAGGCAGAAGAGAAGCTTGTGGTACTATTCAGTGTGTTTACCGGCTTCACCATTCTGGTCGCTTGTCTCGGGCTTTTCGGTCTTGTTGTATACAGCACTACCCAGCGATACCGCGAAATAGGCATCAGGAAAGTCCTGGGTGCAGAGGAACGACATCTCGTGGTGCTGCTTTCAATGAATTACCTGATCCTGATCGCAATCGCGTTTGCCATTGCCATTCCCCTGAGTTATTACGCTGCGTCGCAATGGCTGCAGACGTTTGTCTTCCGGATCCCGATTACTCCGGCGCTATTTGTGAAGGCCGGATTGCTGATCATGGTCATTGCTCTTATTACGGTTGGGATACAGTCGCTTAAAGCAACACGTGCGAATCCCGTAGATGCATTGAAAGAACAGTGAATTGTTTTGGAATTGAAAATTAGCATAGACACCGGTCACCCTTGAAACAAAAGAAACCCATGCCACCGAATCTTGCCCGGAAGGCTCTTGTGAGTTTTCTGAGGGATGATCTGGTCGAAGAAGTGGTCGGCGACCTGGAGGAGAAATTCTATTTGGCCGTTAAAAATAAATCGCTGCGAAGGGCGCAACTGAACTACTGGTGCCAGGTCTTTAGCTACGTGCGGCCGTTTGCCATAAGGAAATCAAAGTCGGTTTACACAACTCATTACGCTATGCTCCAAAACTATTTCAAAATCGGGTGGCGAAACCTCTCCAGGAATACAGGTTACTCTGCTATTAACATTGGCGGACTTGCGATGGGCATGGCGATAACCATGATTATCGGCTTGTGGGTTTACGACGAATTGTCCTTCAATAAATACTTCAAGAACTACAACCACATTGCCCAGGTAATGAAAGCGGGGACATTTGACGGCAAGCGCTATCAGGGCCTGCGATATCTGCAGTTTCCATTGATCGGTGAACTTGAAACCACCTACGGATCCAATTTTAAGCATGTAGTTCCCATATCCGGACCCGGAGGTTGGGAGGGTGTCTTATCAACGCCCGAGAAAAAAATTACAAAAACCGGAATGTATATCGGAGAAGCCGCTCCGGAAATGTTTACCTGGAAAATGATCTACGGCGCCTGGTCAGGATTGAAGGATCCCCATTCCATCATGCTTTCCGAATCGACAGCCCGAGCGCTCTTCG
>DATBVZ010000709.1:0-3152 GCA_036515095.1 Cyclobacteriaceae bacterium
AAGGACCTCGCACCCAGCAATGAGTTACGCAAATGGTTCGGCCATGATCCCGGAAAATGGGTATCGTTCCGGAAAAAGTACGTACACGAGCTTAACTCAAAAGCGGATGCCCTTCACACCTTGAAAGAATTGGAAAAAAAACACCACACCATCACGCTCCTCTATGGGGCCAAAGACACCCTGCACAACAACGCGGTTGTATTGAAAGAGGTGTTGGAGTCTATGTAACCCGGGCCGATTTGGTCAGGCCGAAATACGATACCGCTCCCGGTCGTTTTCATTGATTGTTTGTTAATAAAGGCAAAGATTGGCGACGGCATGAAAAGGAGATTGTAAAAAATCATTGATTTGCATTTACCACCAGGCTGCCGACCTAAAAAATTCTCGTGGTGGAAGCCCGGTAAACCGCCTGAAGTCCTTGATGAAGTGCGACTGATCATAATAACCGGCTTCGTAAGCCATGTCTGTAAGGCTCTGTCCGGGGGAATAATTATCGATTGCGCTTCTTAAACGCACTGTGGTGGCGAACTGCTTGGGTGACGTACCGATTACCCGCCTGAATTTTTTCTCAAAAGCATCCTGGCTCATGCACAAGGTTGCTGCCAGCGGGGCGATCCTGATAATACCCCTGGCCGAATTAATCCGCTCCACGGCATGGCGCATCACGTGTTCGGGATGCGCGGCATTCAGGCGTGAAAGCAGGAAGTTTTCCACAACACGAATCCGTTCCGCATCGCCGGCAGCGCCCATCAACCGCTCTTCGATTTCATTCAGAAGGGACCGTTGTACAATGCCGTCAAGGGGGATATGCCTGCCGTGCAATTCGTGAAGTGACTCGTTGAAAAATGCTGCCGCCCCGCCTTCCTTGAATTCGACAAGAAAAGTAGATGCATTCCTGGAATACTCAATCACACGCATTGAATTTGTCAATCCTGAAATGACTGACACCGGCATAATGGCGCCATTATCCATTCCTGAGCGAACCGTACCCCGAATCCTGAAGGCGATCACCAGAGCCGACAACGGAAGAAGTCGGTTTACCGATCCGTGTTCGGATACAACTACCGTGTAGGTATTGACGTAGGGTCGTAAAGGTGGAGTTGGTGGGTATCGCCTGACGTTCATTTTCATATACATCCTTGTGCCCGGAAGCAACGTGGAATTCAACTTGGTATAACGTATTTGCCGGTGTTAAGTGTTGCATACCAGAACGGAATTTCAGGAGGTTATTGTCAACCGCACATCTTCTGATCCGGTGCGGATCATTCAACATGGAGTCGCCGTGCTTCTCCAATCAGCGCATCAAATCCCGATTTCGTTGCCGGAGTCGCACGCTTCAGGGCTTCCACAATCTGTGGAGATGTAAGGGAAGCACCGTTTTCCCATAGTATTCCAGCCACCTGTGCAGCAACCGCCTCATCGGATGACGCGAGCCGTCTGACTATCTCGTGGATGTCACCCTTCGATACGCTCACGATCTCCGTGGCGTAGTCATATGCACTATTGGCCTTCCCGTTCTTATCAGCATCAATCCAAACGGCTCCGGTAGAACCCATCAGACGCGGCACCCAGTCGGGTGAGGCGGGCTGATAGGGTTTTGCTATGGGCCAATAAGGCATTCCACCACCCGGTCCCTCGGCAATGGCAACAAGAAAAATGTCATGCGCCGGAAGCGGAATTTCCCAGGAACCTTTCCACTTGACGCCGGCCGCGGTTGCAGCCTCTATCCCTTCCTCCCGGATCATTATCCCATTCGCATACAACGCCACCCTGCCGGCCCTTGCCCAGGACGGACCGCATACTTCAATTGCCACATTTACATGGTCTGATGCCGGTACAAGTTCACCCGGACCATAGCTATCGTTAACGGTGACCTTTGTTAAAAGCCCCAGACTGACCATTACCTTTCCTTCGCGAAAATTCCTTATCGCAATACCGATGTCAATGCTTGAAGGATCACCGTCCTTCGTTTGGATGTAGGTTCTTCCCTGCCCCACCGTATAGCGGCTCACATCATGAGAATCACTGGAACCAACCGGAGTCAGGAAATAACCCCGGTTAAGCATGCCAAACCAATCGCGGTACAGGGTCATGATGTCCGTTTGCTGAGAACCTGAATTAATGACTTCCATGGCATTGGCAGGAAATTTCCAGCCGCGCGCTCCAACACCAGCCGTTGATAAATGGTAGCCCGGATCGAACGGCCGAAACCCGTTGTGTATATCGCGCGCGTGATTCAGGATTATCACGCCTCCATTTTCAGCAGCACCAATAGCTGTGGAAACGCTGTTCCAGTCATCCGACTGATGGTCAATAACAGGCGATTCAGGCCTGGTTGGAAACACATTGAAATGTCCGACCTTCGTTGTCAATTCATCACCAGTCACGGGCGTAAAATAGCTATCCACCTGCATCCTTTTTGCAGTTGGATTCAGGTCCACATAAATGTTGTGATCCGTAATTATCGGAAGTTCAATCCCCTCTCCGGCAATCGTGATAACGCGATCCTCCGGTGTAGCATCCCCGTGACCGGAATAAGTGAACGTGTGAATATGCGTATCGCAGCTGATCCATCCTTCTGTCGGTACTTCACGTTTAATGCGGAACGTCTTTTGAACCCGTTCACCGGGCTTAATTTCGAGGCGAAGGGAGTCGATTCCGTATTCGAAGCCGCGACCGGCGTAAATGGTGTACGTACCGGCAGGAAGGGTGATTGAGGCATAGCCGCTTCCGGTGTATACGTATCCCGGGCGGACGGCCAGCTTCTCCATTGAAGGGGATGTGACCGTCTGAAGGATCCCGTCGTGGTTGATGATGGTAATGCGGCCAGGAAGTACAACCCCGGAATTACTGTCGGTTATAGTTATGTCAACCCCCGATTCCGAAAGTACGTCCTTCATTGGGCGGTCATCAAGCACTATAAGCCCGACGCTTATGTCATCCGGAGCGACGGCATCACTTTTTATCTGAAGGACATTCCCGCCGTCACGCAACGTGCGGGAAGGAACATCAAAATAAGTGATCATATCCTTTTCATCGCCCACCAAAGTGCCGATCACCCGATCATTGATCAGAAGAGTCCAGTCTTGCTTCACGTCATACTGCCGCAGACAAAGGGTCTGGTCCGTAACATTGATTCCGGCTGGAAAGCG
>DATBVZ010000710.1:0-4118 GCA_036515095.1 Cyclobacteriaceae bacterium
AAAAGCCCCCCAAAAGGGTCGTCATCACCGCTATTGCGCAAACGACGAAAGCAACTTCTGAGTTGAAGACATTCACAAGTCCAAACGATCTCCCGGCAAGCGAGTTGAAATAAGGCAATAGAAATGCTACAAGAAGCAGACTGAGAAGAATGGCGCATAAAATAACCAAGGCCGATTCTGTCATGAACTGGCGAACCAACTGTACGTACCTTGACCCCAGCGTCTTCCGTATACCAACTTCCCTTGCTCTGCCTGCAGACCTTGCGGTGGTCAGGTTGATGTAGTTGATCGCCGCTATGAATAAAAGCAGTACGGCTACCGTGGAAAAGGTGTACACATACAGTGGATTTCCATTGGGTTTGATCTCAAATTCCTTATGCGAAAATAAATGTATGTCCGTAATCCTTTGAAATTCCAGCCTTACCTGTCCTTCCCCCAACTGTCCGCCACCCGAATTCGATTCCCGCATCCAGCGTTCAGCAAAGTCCTTCCCTCCTGCTTCCAGCTTTTCCCTGATCCCGGAAAACTCCGTTCCATTTCTAAGCCTGATATAGTTGTAATATGCGGCATCCCTTGTCCAATCCTGCAATACATCATGTTTTCCGCTGAATCCAACAATCGGGATTATAACATCAGGAGCTTCCAGATGGGAATTCTCTGTCACGGGTGCGAGTACGCCGCTGATGACCTTTTCGCCAAATGTGGTTTCGATGGATTCTCCAAGTACGTCGACCGATGCAAACAGCCGATGGGCAAGATCACTGGATAGGACAATGTTCTCAGGCGATTTCAGGACCTGATTCCGGTCGCCGGCAAGTAAGTCGAACGTAAATAATTCGAGAAAGTCATCGCTCGCCAGGTACGTTGTTTGGACCGGGAGTTCATTGCCATTTTGCTTTACAGAGAATCCCTTCCAGTACTTCTGAAAGGTGGTGAATGCCTCCACGTCAGGATACTTTTCTTTAAAAGCATATCCTAACGTTGTCGTGGTCCAGGCGGAATTGAAGGCACGTTCTCCTTCATGGACCAGGGAGACGCGATACACCTGTTGGGCATCATCAAAATGGCGGTCATAGCTGAGTTCATCCAGCACATAGATCAGCATGTAGAGGCAAACCGTGAATCCAAGGGCAAGTCCTCCTATACTGATCAATGAATATAGTCGTTGCCTTTTAAGGGACCGGTAAGCGATTTTAAGATCGTTTCTCACCATGTCGAAGTTGGTTAAAGTAGCAGGAAAACTGTTTCTTAGAACAATCCCCGGCCTGAAGAACCTGATTACATTCCACACAAACCTGCGTTGCGCCGTCTTCTCTCCTGCTTGTTTATAATCAACCTCAAACTGTTCCAGCAAATCGCCGTAAATGCTTTCGTACAGACCAGACGGACAAAACCACCGCAAGAACCTGATCGCCAATCGTGAAGGTCTGGTATTCTTTTCTATGGTGTACTTTTCGTGCATTTACCTTTGTGTCATTCATACTTCAATGTTTCTGCGGGGTTGACGAGCGCCGCTCTGATGGCGTGGTAGCTGACCGTGAGAAGCGCCGCCAGAAGTCCTGCGATCATACTCACAACAAAAATCTCCCACCCTATCGCGATCTTGAACTGGAAATCGGCCAGCCATTTATTCATGGCATACCAGGATACCGGTATGGCGATAGCAAATGCAATAAGCGCCAACCAGACATACTGTCTGTTGAGCAGGACAAAAATGCTCATTACTTCTGCGCCGAACACTTTTCGGATACCTATTTCTTTCGTTCTGTTCACCGCATTGATTCCCGCCAACCCAAACAACCCCAGGCACGAAATAAGGATGGCAAATGCTGTTGACAGACCCATGATACGCATCCATCGTTGGTGCGATGCATATTGCCTGGCAACATCCTCATCCAGGAAAGTATATTCATAAATCCGGTCCGGGTAAAGTTCCTTCCAGGTTTTGCTGATCCTTTCCAATGTTTCGGGCAGGTTTTGGGGATCCACCTTGACCAGCATGCTCACAAGGTGCCTTGACCGTGTGTCTATGCTGAGGAGCAGGGGCTCTATCGGGGCCTCCAGGGAGGCGTTATGATAGTTCTTTACAACGCCAATTACCTTTGCTCCCCTGCCATCCGGATTCTGTTGCCAATTAATATGTTCCCCAAGCGGGTCTGTCCATCCCAAATCTTTTACAAGGGCTTCGTTAACTATCACCGCATTGGAATCCGACGGTATGTTTTCACTAAAGTTCCGCCCTGATACGAGTTCAATGCCCAGTGCAGGAATGTAATACGGGTCAACCGTATAAACAAAAGCCGCCTTGTTCTCATCGCCAACCTTGAAGCCGCTTTTTGAAAATCCCCAATTAAACGACGAACTCGTCCCCGCCACGGACACGATTTCCGGTTCCTTAAGTAACCTGATTCTGAACTGGTTTACTACCCTCTCAGCATCACTATTCCAACCGGACTGCGTGCGGACGACAATGACGTGGTCGCGGTTATAGCCGAGATCCTTTGTAGTTACGTATTTCATTTGCCGGTACATGATGACCGAACTGATGATCAGGAAGGCCGAAAGCGCAAACTGCATGACGACTAATGGTTTTGTAAATCCGGCCTGGAATCTGGCTGTGAATTTACCCTTGAGAACAAGGGCGGGCCTGAAACCGGAAATGATAAAGGCGGGATAACATCCGGCCAGTATTCCCACAATCACTGCCAATAGCGAACTTGCCAGCAGCAAGTTCAGGAAGGAACCGTACGTGAGCGAAATCGCCTTACCGGTGAATTCATTGAATACCGGCAGAAATAAGGTCAGCAATCCAAGTCCGATTACCATGGATATCCCTGCCAGCAGAATGGCTTCGAAACTGAATTGCAGGATCAGTTGTCGTTTTCGCGCGCCTGCGACCTTCCGAATGCCGACCTCTGTTCTTCTTGATACCGAGGTTGTTAATGCCAGGGAAATGTAGTTGATACACGCAATCAATAGTATCAGGATGGCAATTCCGCTCAGTATGTACGAATATTTTGGATCGCTTGACTTGTGCCACGGGATCTCCTTTCTGAGGTGCACGCCCGCCAATGGCGTGAGATTGAACTCAAACAACCTGATGCGCTCCGGTACCCTACCCTCCTTTCGCCAGTTGTCGAACTGGCTGCCCATATACTTCAGAACAACCTTGTGCATGTTGTTCATTGTTTCAGCAGGAGTGGCATCCGGAACAAGTTGAACAAATGTAGGTGCCCGGAAGTTAGCCCAGTTGTCCATTTCCTGGTCATGATCATGCCTTGCCTTTTGCGGAAGAAGAAGACTAAAATGGAGGCTTGAGTTGGCCGGAGGAGGTTCGACGATTCCGGTCACTACGAAGGGCTCCATGTCGGTGCCCAGAACGAGTGTCTTACCCAAAGGTTCCTCCTCACCAAAATACTTTTCAGCGATTTCCCGGGTGATCACTACCTCCGAATTGCTTCCGAAAATTTTATCCGCGTTTCCGGCCAGAAGGGGGAAGGAGAACATTTTGAAAAAATCCGGATCAACCCATGCCAAATCTTCCCGCATAACCTCGTCACCATACCTCACGCTTAAGGCCCCTTCATTGAACCGGGTGGCCAATTCTACCTGAGGCAATTCATCCACCAGCGCCTGCCTGAATCCCACCGGCATGGAAGCAGAGTGGCTGTAGCGATCCTTTTCCTCTGCCCGGTTATTCCAGAATTGATAGGCACGGTGCTCCACGCGGTAAATCCTTTCCTTGTTTGCATGGAACTGATCGAAGCTCAGCTCATCCTCGATGAACAAATAGATCAGCATGCAGAAAGCGATGCCAACGCTCAGTCCGAACGCGTTGATAAAGGTGTACAGCTTCCGTTTCTTAATATTCCGGGCTGCCACATTCAGGTAATTGCCGATCATTATTGCGTTATTAACGTTCCAGCCAAACTTGTTCCTCAACACAATTCCCGGTCTGCAAAACCGGATTACATTCCCGGCAAACCTTCTTCTTGCTCTCTTCTCCCCTATTTCTTTGATATCCGTTTCAAACTGTTCCCGCAAATCACCTTCGATGCCTTCATACAGTGAAGCGGGACAGAACGATCGAAGGAAGCGGAGTGCCAGTCCTTGAATTC
>DATBVZ010000711.1:0-6234 GCA_036515095.1 Cyclobacteriaceae bacterium
TGAAGGGATGTACATGGCCAGTGCCGACGAGATCTACCTGAAGGTTATTGGCAAAGGCGGCCATGGAGCCTGGCCTGACCTGGCGATCGACCCGGTTGTCATCGCATCGCATATTATCATTGGCCTCCAGCAGATCATCAGCCGCAATGCCAGCCCGCGGCAGCCGACCGTATTGACCTTCGGTAAGATCTCGGGTGACGGAGCGACCAACATTATTCCGGATGAAGTAAACATTGCGGGCACATTTCGCGCAATGAATGAAACGTGGCGAAACGAGGCACTTGAAAAGATCCGAAAGATGGCCGAAGGCATTGCGGCCAGCATGGGTGGTCGATGCGAGGTCAACATTTCGCGGGGATATCCCTACCTGGAAAACGATCCTGCGCTGACACAACGACTTCGCAGGGCCGCGGAGGCTTATGTGGGCCCGGCTAACGTGGTCGATCTGGACATTACCCTGGGAGCCGAGGACTTTGCCTATTATTCTCAGGTGATTCCTGCTTCGTTTTACCGGTTGGGTACCCGCAACGAAGCCAAGGGTATCACGTCCTATGTCCACACCCCTGCCTTTGATATCGATGAGGACGCATTAACAATTGGCCCCGGCCTCATGGCCTGGATGGCCGTCAACGAGCTAACAATCAATGAGTGAATGAGCGAATGAGTGAATAGTTCTGCCACTTCAGGGCCTTTTTTCTTGTATACTTATACACCGAATTCCCTATAGTGTTATACCCTGCATGCCTCTACCCGCAATATTAAGTTATTGTTAAGTCCGCAAAGAACCCTGGGGCTGCATTCTATCTTTGCTCCGCCATAAACACAGACGACTTTGGAGTCCGTACCCGTCAATGAGGTCAGGAAGAATTACAAAGGCACCCTCCTGACGACCCTCTATGTTATCGGAACTCTCGTATTGTTCTTGTTTGCGCTTGACCTGATGACATCGTCGCTCAGGCACTTGAGCGGAGTCGCTGCGGAGACTGTAATCCTCGCTACATCCAATCCATTTGCCGGCTTTTTCATCGGACTGCTGATCACCGCTATGGTTCAAAGCAGTTCGACCACGACTTCAATGACGGTTGCGCTCGTTGCTTCAAGGGCGATAACCCTGGAGAGCGCAATTCCCATTATCATGGGCGCCAATGTCGGCACCTCGATCACCAGTACCATCGTGGCACTGGGTTTTATTGACAAAAAAAAGGAGTTCAGAAGGGCATTGGCTGCCGGCACCTATCATGATTTCTTCAACATCCTTACTGCCATTATACTCTTTCCGCTGGAATATTACTACGGGCTCCTGTCGCGTATGTCCGAGTTCGTTGCCCGACTGCTGTTTGATCCGGTCCATTCTTCAGGCACTCATACCGTGGACCATATTGTGCCCGGGTTTGGTCCCCTGATCAATTTTCTGGTAGAAAACATTTCCAGCGGCTTTGTCCTCGCCCTGGTTTCCTTTGGTCTCCTGTTTACATCGATCATTCTTTTCAGGAGGATCATATCCAACCTGCTTGCCGTACGGCTGCCGGAACGCTTCAACCGGTTCTTCTTCAAAAATCAGCTCAAGTCCTTTTTCTGGGGACTCATCACCACCGCTGCAATCCGTTCCAGCACGGTGACCACATCACTGGTGGTGCCCATGGCGGCAAAGAAGATGGTTACGCTCAGGAAGGCCGCGCCTTTTATACTGGGGGCCAATCTTGGTACCACCGTCACCGCTTTTATCGCCGCCATGATGAATGCAAATACCGTCGGGGCGGTCAGCCTGGCTATTGCCCATTTTCTGTTCAACTTTATTGGCTTTCTTATTTTCTTTCCGTTGCCGGTGCTTCGAAACTTACCCATTAAACTGGCAGGCGGATTGGGGAAGCTGACCCTGAAGTACCGCCTGGCTGGTTTCGTATATATTATGCTGGCATTTTTCTTTATCCCCTTTTCGCTGATCTACCTGAATCGCAGCGCGATGGACATCCTGGATGCGCGTTTTGAGCGAACCGATCATGTTACGCGGTCAACGGAGATGTTTCATATTATTTCCAGAATGAACACAACAACCAACTCCGGTGAGTGGCTGAGATTTAACCGCGACACATTACGCGCAGGTTCTGACCCGGATCAGATTGTTCCGGTCCATATGAAAAACAATGTTCTTTTCATCAACAGCGAAATGCACATGTTTAACCGGCCGGGTTTCTGTTGGGATGGTGAAAACGCAACGGGCAAATACAAGACCTGCATAGTAGAAATACTGCCACGTTTCCGGCTTTCCGGACTGACCTTTGATTCGGTGTACGTGTACCAGCAACGCCTGTATGATCCGGGAATTTCCTCAGCAGCCGCATCGCGTTATTATATAAGTGTTCATTACCCGCTGATCCTGAAGAGAGAGATCCTGAACAGGGAGGGTCACATTATCCGCTCCGAACAGATCACGAAACTGGAGTCAAAATGAAAAACCTGATCTTTGTCACGTGCAACCATTTGACGATGTGGTACTTATCCCGAACTGTCCATCAACAATTTTGGTTATATTGCATGGAGGCACATAAGCGGGTGCTATGAAAGAAAGAATACTCAAGTTGCTGAAATTGGATAATCTCTTTGACAACCTGTCGGGATACTTTGAAAGTAAGATCGAACTTCTGAAGTTTGAGGTTAAGGAGGAAGTGGTATTGCTGCTTGCCAGAGCTCTGGTGATACTGCTCATTGCCATTTGTTTCACCTTCTTCCTGTTGTTGGCGAGCCTGGGTCTGGCCTATTATCTCGGAACGCTGGTGGGAATGGCCGGTGGGCTCCTGATCGTTGCGGGATTTTATATTTTAGTAACGGTAATGCTGTTGGGTTTTCGCGAACAAATTTCAGACGGTATACAGGGAATGGTCATGGATAAGTCTCAAAAAAATAAAGGCAATAAAGATGAAGCTGGCGGAAATGAATGATCCCAAAGAGGAGCTAAAGAAAAAATCAGAAACCTATCGCACCGCTGTTGAAGAGGAAGTGAAATTACTGGGCGACAGAACCGGCAGGGCACTGACCAATGTGCTTATTGTTACCGGTGCACTGGCAGTTTCCTACCTCGTGTTCCGCCAGTTCCTGTCCACGAAATCCAGGTCGAAATCCAGGCGAAAGCGATTGGCCGCTGCCCCTGAGATTGAAGAGGAGGAAGACCGGACCGAATCCAGGTTTGCCACCATGATGGCTGACGTCGGAACCGTTCTGGCAACGCAGGCGGGGGCCTTTCTCCTGGCGCTGGCCAGAGAGAAACTCGTGGAATACCTCAAAACACAGTCTGCCGAGAATAAACCGGTTGCCCATGAGCATTCTTAGCACGCTGTGCGACGGGCAGATCAAGGGCAAAAAATCAATTGCCGTCCTGATCGACCCGGACAAGGCGGACGACACCAATCACCTGCAATCACTGATCAACCTGGCTAATGAAAACTGCATTGATTTCTTCTTTGTAGGTGGAAGCCTCGTTACAACCACCAACCTTTCAGAGGTTGTCAAACAGATCAAGGAGAGTGTAACCATTCCTATAGTGCTTTTTCCGGGTAACTCCATACAAATCGAGCCGAATGCAGATGCCCTTCTTTTCTTGTCCCTGATATCGGGAAGAAATCCGGAATTGTTGATCGGCCAGCACGTGGTTGCCGCGCCCATCATCCGGAACACCAGGATCGAAGTTATTCCCACCGGGTACATGCTGATCAATTCAGGGCGCATCACTTCCGTAGCGTATATCAGCAACACCACGCCGATCCCCGATGATAAGTATTCGCTGGCGGCGTGCACCGCGATGGCGGGTGAAATGCTCGGACTGCAAACCATATACATGGATGCAGGCAGCGGGGCTGAAATACCCGTCAACGCCAAAATGATCAGCGCTGTAAGAAAGGCGGTGAAAGTTCCCCTTATCATCGGCGGGGGACTGAATACCGTGCGCAAAGCAATCACTGCGCTTGAGGCAGGTGCGGATACCATTGTTGTCGGCAATGCGCTGGAAAAAAATCCGGACCTCCTGAGCGAGGTATCCGATAAGGTGTATGAATGGAATCAGAGCGTGGCGGAGGGTCTTCGGCAATCTCAGACACCGACAAGCTCAGGCACCGTCGACAAGGTCAGAAAGCGTGACACTGGTGGTTGAGCTTGCCGAAACCACCGCCATTCACGTCTTCAATTCTTCAATTCTTCAATTCTTCAACTCTTCTTTCTACCGCAGCAGCTCCCTTGAGATTACCATCTTTTGTATTTCTGTTGTGCCTTCGTAGATCTGTGTGATCTTGGCATCGCGCATGAGGCGCTCCACATGATATTCTTTAACATATCCGTATCCGCCGTGAATCTGTACCGCTTCGGTAGTAACGTGCTGGGCCACCTGTGAGGCGAAAAGCTTCGCCATCGCAGCGGCTTTCACAAAGTCCTTTTTCTGGTCCTTGAGGCAGGCAGCCTTCCATACAAGCAGGCGTGCTGCATCGATCTCGGTAGCCATCTCTGCCAGCTTGAACTGGATGGCCTGATGTTCAGTCAGCGCTTTTCCGAACGCTTTCCGTTCCCTGGCGTATTCGAGTGCAAGTTCGTAAGCACCCGATGCGATGCCCAATGCCTGGGCAGCTATCCCTATTCTTCCGCCGTTCAGGGTCTTCATGGCAAAAGTAAAACCGAACCCTTCCTCTCCAATCCGGTTTTCCTTTGGCACTTTCACGTCGGTAAACATCAGCGAGTGCGTATCGGATCCGCGGATCCCCATCTTGTCTTCCTTCCTGCCGACCACGAAGCCGGGCATCCCCTTCTCAAGGATCAGCGCGTTGATACCCTTATGCCGTTTCTCCGGATCAGTCTGAGCGATAACGATATAAACGCCGGCGCTGCTGCCATTGGTTATCCAGTTCTTTGTTCCGTTAAGAAGGTAGTGATCACCCTTGTCAATCGCAGTAGTATGAAGGCTGGTGGCATCCGAGCCTGCTTCCGGTTCCGACAGGCAGAATGCTCCGATCACTTGGGCACTTGTGAGCCGCTTCAGGTAACGCATCTTTTGATCTTCGCTTCCAAATGTCTCCAGTCCCCAGCATACCAGCGAATTATTTACCGACATACAAACCGATGCCGATGCGTCTACTTTGGAAATTTCCTCCATGGCAAGGACATAGGAAATGGTATCCATTCCACCGCCCCCGTATGCCGGGTCCACCATCATTCCCATGAACCCGAGTTCGCCCATTTTCCTGATTTCCGCTGCCGGGAATCGCTGTGCAGCATCCCGTTCGATCACCCCGGGCAATAGTTCGCTCCTGGCAAAGTCTCGTGCAGCCTGCCGCACGGCCAGTTGCTCTTCAGTGGGTTGAAAATTCATTAAAAGGAAACTTCGCTGAACAATGTACCGGGTTGCTCACAGACGCGACGATCAACCCTCGAGGGCAAACCGTATTATTATTATTCCCGTCTGCCAAGAAACATCGCCACAAAATACAACAACGTAGCCAGCGCGCCAAGTGCAGCAACGACATACGTGAGAGCAGCCCATTTCAAGGCATCCTTTGCCATCCCATGCTCCTGGCGGTTAACTATACCGCGTCCCTCTATCCAGGCAAGTGCGCGCTTGCTTGCATCAAACTCGACCGGAAGCGTGACCACGGCAAACAATGCAAAGACACCATAGCATGCAATGATCACCAGGAAAGCTACATCGTAAGAAAATAGCCCTTTGACGGCAAAAGCGCCAAACATCATCATCATAAAAACGATGTTGATGATCTTCGCGCTGACGTTTTGTATCGGAACCATTGCCGACCGAAACTTCAGGGCGCTGTAGGCAGTCGCGTGTTGCACCGCGTGACCGCACTCGTGAGAAGCTACAGCCGCCGCCGCGGCATTGCGCCCGTTATAGACCCCTTCGCTCAGATTCACCGTCTTTGTGGCGGGGTTGTAGTGGTCGGTCAGCTGTCCCGGAACGCTGGTGACCTGTACATCATGAATTCCATTGTCGGCCAGCATCAGCCGCGCGATTTCTCCTCCGGTAAGGTCGCGTGTAAGGTGCGTCTGCGAGTACTTGTGAAATTTGTTCTTCAATCGCCCACTGACAATCATGCCGATTATCATGAACACGACGGTAATTACAATTACCCCTCCCATCATCATAGTCTTATAGTTTTAGTGTTTTTATCCAAAATTAACAACAGTACAATCCCGCAAGCTTTGCGCCAACACGGAATTACTGTCAAAACGGCAAAACCGGTC
>DATBVZ010000712.1:0-3268 GCA_036515095.1 Cyclobacteriaceae bacterium
TGGCACCCAATACTTTCCGCACACCCACTTCCTTGGTTTTCTGAGCTGCCATAAATGATACTAATCCGTACAAGCCAAGACAACCGATAATAATGGCTATGCTGGCAAAGGCCTGGATCAGCCGGAGGATCATGTTGTCCAATTTATAAAAGCGGGCGATCTGTTCATCCAGGAAATCGTACTGGAAGACATGGTCAGGAAAGGTTTTCTTCCAGGTCGCTTCAATAGCGCCAAGGGTAGCTGACAGGTTTGCGGGATTAATTTTTACGGCACAATTGAAATACCAATCGTTTGAGGTGGTAATACAAAGCGGATCAATGGTCTCATGGAAAGACTTATTATGAAAATCCTTCACCACGCCGACAATAGTTCCTTTACTGTTGTTGAGACCTATCTGCATTCCTTTTCCGATCACATCCTCGGGGGAGCGCACACCAAACCTTTTTACCGCTGTCTCATTGAGCAGAAATTCACGGACCGTATCTGAAGGGTGCACGTTACGCCCCGCTATGACTTGTAAGTCAAACGTGGAAACATACTGATCATTACCCGCTTTAACCAAAATATCAAAGTCTTCGTTTTCAGTACGTGAATCGAATCGCACGGTCACACTTGCCCAATCCGGGGATGCCGGTGCACGGCTGCAAAAGGCCACTTTTTCGACCCCTGTTATGCGGGATATCTCCGAGTTAAGCGAACTTATCGTTGATTTCTCCCTTTCAGGTACCGGCAACATCACGATGGCGTCTTTCCTGAAACCCATATCCGCTTGGCTGGAGTAACGCATCTGGTTGGCGATCACAATGGTACCGATGATAAGCAGCTGCGAAATTGCGAACTGTGTGACTACCAGTCCCCTTCTCAATGAGAAACCGCCTACGTGTTTTTGTGATAGCCTACCTTTCAGAGCCAGAACGGGCTGAAACCCTGCCAGAATCAAACCTGGATAGGAACCGGAAAGTAGGATCACAACCAGCAGCAGGATGGGTAGAAAGGTGAGCAGGTAGACATCGTGGAAGATATTGATCCGGAGCTGAATATCGAGGAGCTGGTTCACATATGGCAGAGCCGCTTGAGCCAAAGCAAAAGCCAATACCAGAGCCAACATTGTGATCAGCGTTGTTTCTGCTATAAACTGCCAGAAGAGCTGGCCACGCTGACTTCCCAATACTTTCCGGACACCAATCTCTTTAGACCGGCCAAGCGCCTGGGCAGTGGCCAGGTTTATAAAATTCACACAGGCCGTAATGATTAGAAAAAGGCCGATCAGGGAAAAGGCCCACAGGTTTTTCTTTGCTAAATAGCCTCCCAACTCGGGATTAAAATGCATGTCCGAGATATGCTGAAGCTTAAATTGATATATTTTTTCATCCCGTTCATTGTAATACTTTTTAGACAGCTCCGGAAAAGCTTTATCCACATCGGAAGGCAAGACATCAGGTTTCAGTAGCACAAAACAATGCATACCGCCTGCTACGCCCTGCCAGCTATCGCCGGCCAACCATGAATTGTAATCTTTCAGGTTGCTATACGATAAATAAATTTCGTCCCGGCGATCTGTATTGATCGGGAAATCCTTCAGAATCCCTGTAATTCTGAAGTCCCACTTATTTTCTACGCGGATAATTTGATTGATCGGGTTTTGATCTCCGAAAAATTTATCTGCGATCCGCCCGGTAATGATCGCTGTATTGGGTTCGGTTAAAATGGTATTTTTATCACCTTGCATCAAAGGAAAATCCAGTATATCAAAAAATTCCGGCTCCGCAAAAGCAATATTTTCCTCGAATTTCTTATTGTCTTTAGAGGATGGGATTGAGACAAGCCAATAATCACTGTATACCATAGCTACTTTTTCGGCAAAAGTGTAATCATCGCTAAAGGCTTTTCCCATGGGTTGTGGAATATTGGGCTCCCGACTTATTCCTTCCTGGTGCAATTCAGTAGTAATGCGATAAATCCGATCTTTTTTCGAGTGGAAAGTATCAAAACTCAAATGATACTTAACCAGGGAAAAGATCAGGATAGCACAGGCAATTCCCAGTGCCAGGCCCAGGACATTAATCAATGAATAAGCCTTGTTTCGATAAACGTTGCGCCTGGCGATCTTGAAATAGTTACGTAACATATCAGTAAAGATTGGTTTGGTATATTGAGATGATCGACGTTTGAAAATAGCAGGACGCATATAGGCCAGTACTTCCCCCCAATATTGTTTTCTAGCTTTTGCTTCCCCCAATCTCTGTACCCGCAGGTAGTATCTTTCATGCAAATCGCCCAGCACTTCTTCCAGCAGGTGCGGAGCACAGAATCGCTCCAGCAGCTTGTCCAGCCAGCGGGGTGGTTGTGGCTTCTGTTCTTTCAGTGACATAGCGATGCCATGTTGATCTTGGGTAAAGATTGAGGCGCAATGCGATCCCATAAACTATTCCTCACCTCACGTACTTCGTACAGCATGCGGCTGCCTGCTACCGTCACCGTAAAAATGCGTTTTCTTCTGCCGCCCCTTTCCGGTGTAGCTTCTCCCATTTGAGAAGACACCAACCCTTTGTTTTCCAGTCGTTGCAACGCGGCATGCACAGCCCCTGTGGTGATGGTTTTACGCGTTTGCTGTTCGAGCTCGTCGGCAATAACCACGCTGTAAGCTTGTGGTGTTAGCACGGCTACTGCCAGCAACACTACCTCTTCAAATTCACCTAAATCACTTCTTCTCATTGCATATTGGATGTCTTTGACTCCGAAACATTACTTCTATTTCGGTATAACAAATGTCTTGCCAAGAGAAATAAGTCGCCCAGCCGCAGGAAATCCAGGATTTTAATGATCCTGGTTGATATATTCTATTTATGATAGCGAACAAGTACTGTCCGATTTAGGACGAAAGAAATGCGTCGAGGCTCGACGCCGACGAGAAGACCCTTTTTGAACGGAACCTGCAAGTGGTGAACACCCACCGTTGTTGACTACCTAGCTAAACTCTTTTGCCTCGGAATTGGAACAATGACTCCGGCTTCTATGGCACGGAGCTCCGCCCAGCGGACAGGTCCGGCTCGCCCGCATAGCCGGTGACAACTCGCAAGATCAAGGTGTGACGGAAATTAAGGAATCCCGCCAAATCGGCGCGGTAGCTAGATTTTTGTTCACTTTTCCTGCGTGTTCACGTCAACGTGAACATTGCAAAATAGTGAACATGAAACTGGGTTCTTGGAACAGAAGTAGGTGCAGAACACAACAGTCGGTACTTGTGAATGTATTCGGTTCGGAGCCC
>DATBVZ010000713.1:0-8154 GCA_036515095.1 Cyclobacteriaceae bacterium
TAACTTGTTGTTTCGCCAGATATCAAAGAGATTCCAAAAAAAATTTGGAGCGGGCAGGGTTGGTCAGTGGTTGTATGATCGCCACTGTACGTAGTTGCTCGTGTCTTTTGCGAACTATGTGACGCGCTCATTTTTGTTACCTTTGCGGCCGTTAAGAGAATTCCATGAGCCTGGAACAGGAAATAGCGAAGCGCAGAACCTTTGGCATTATCAGTCACCCCGATGCAGGTAAGACCACGCTCACTGAAAAACTGCTCCTCTTCGGAGGCGCTATTCAGAAAGCGGGCGCGGTCAAATCCAGCAAGATCAGGGATCATGCTCGTTCAGACTGGATGGAGATCGAAAAGCAACGGGGCATTTCAGTGGCAACATCGGTCATGGGATTCAATTATGAAGACACAAAGGTCAACCTGCTTGACACGCCCGGGCACCAGGACTTTGCAGAAGATACGTACCGTACACTTACGGCCGTAGACAGCGTGATCATGGTCATCGATTGCGTCAAGGGTGTGGAGATCCAAACGGAAAAACTCATGGAAGTTTGCCGCATGCGGAATACGCCGGTGATCTGTTTCATCAACAAACTTGACCGTGAAGGAAGGGACCCGTTTGAATTGCTGGACGAGATCGAGGAAAAGCTGACCATCAAGGTTCGCCCGCTAAGCTGGCCGATAAGCATGGGCAAGACGTTCAAGGGTGTGTACAGCCTTTACGAAAAGAGTCTTCACCTATTTACGGCCAGCAGGCAAACCGTAGAAGAGGGAATAGAGATTAATGATATCACGAACGAAGAACTGGAAACCTATGTCGGAGAGAATCATGCGAGGCAGTTGCAGGCCGACACCGAACTGATCGAAGCGGTTTATCCGGCGTTTGAGGTTGGAAAGTATTTGGAAGGAAAGGTAGCGCCGGTATTTTTCGGTAGCGCGGTGAACAACTTCGGGGTCAAGGAATTGCTGGATACGTTTATCCGGATAGCGCCTTGTCCGCAGTCCAGGGAGACCACAGTCAGAATTGTTGCTCCCGATGAAAACAAATTCAGCGGGTTTGTATTCAAGATACATGCGAATATGGATCCCAAGCACCGGAACCGGATAGCGTTTATCAGGGTGTGCTCCGGCAAGTTCGAACGGGGAAAAAACTACTTTCATGTGCGGCAAAACAAGCTCCTGCGGTTCTCCAATGCTACGGCATTCATGGCGCAGGACCGGGAGACCGTAGACGAGGCGTGGCCCGGCGATATTGTGGGTATATATGACACCGGAAATCTGAAGATAGGAGATACCCTCACCGAAGGAGAAAAGCTGGTCTATACCGGAATACCGAGCTTCTCCCCCGAAATATTTAAGGAGGTGGTGAACCGGGATGCCATGAAGACCAAACAGATGGAGAAAGGACTGCTGCAATTGATGGAGGAAGGAGTCGCCCAGTTGTTCACCTATGCCCTTGGGAAAAGAAAAGTAATCGGTACGGTTGGCGCGCTTCAGTTTGAGGTAATCCAGTTCCGATTAAAAAATGAATACGGTGCGACGGTGGAATTTGTTCCACAGAACATTTACAAAGCCTGCTGGATCAGCAGCAAGGATCCGAAAAAACTGGAGGAATTTATCGCCAGCAAACAACGTCATATTGCGCGTGACAAGGAAGATAAACTGGTGTTCATGGCAGAATCAAAGGCCTGGCTGCAAATGGTACAGGAGAACTTTCCCGGGATTGAATTTCATTTTACATCCGAATACGAATAGGCGTGGGATCTCCCGGCGATGGATATAGCCTTGTTTCTGCTTTATGAATTTCGCGGATGCATTTTCGATATTGTATGAAGACAACCACCTGCTGATCGTCAACAAGGCAGCCGGGGTATTGGTACAGGGCGATCAGACCGGTGACATCCCCCTGGTTGAGCATTGCAAGGCCTATCTGAAAGAAAAGTACAACAAACCGGGGGCCGTATTTCTGGGCGTCGTTCACCGTCTTGACCGGCCGGTAAGCGGCGTTGTGGTATTGGCCAGGACTTCCAAGGCACTGTCGCGAATGAATAAGCTGTTCAGCGACCGGGAGACGACCAAGACGTACTTCGCCATTGTTCAGAACCGGCCACCCGCAGGTGAGGGAACCCTTGTCAACTGGCTGATCAAGGATGAAGCCCGGAACAAAACCACGTCTTACGACACGGACACCCCCGGGGCTATGCGTGCTGAACTGAACTACCGGCTTCTGAGACCAACAGACAGGTACTGGTTGCTCCAGGTGAATCCGCTAACCGGAAGGCCGCACCAGATCCGGGTGCAACTTTCCACTGTGGGATGTCCTATTGTGGGCGACCTCAAGTACGGCGCGGAAAAGGCCTCCGACAATCCCGGTATTTACCTTCATGCGCGACGTCTCGAATTTGTACACCCCGTAAAAAAAGAAAGGGTTAGCTTTACTGCGCCCTTTCCTCCATACAGACTGTGGAAAGGTATGCAGAAATCGTTCAATGAATGATGCCGGTATGACAGTACCCGGATGGCTGGAAAAACTACGAAATCGTTGGAAGCTGAAAAGCGTTGCACAGGTGGTTGTGGTGCTGACCGTTTTTACCTGCACCGGTTTTACCGTCCTATACCTGAAACAACCTGTCCTTCGTTTCTTTGCGGGCGATCCGCCATTCAGTACAGCGGCGTCAGTTGTATATTATCTGCTGATTCTTCCAATTTACAATCTTATCCTGCTAGCCTATGGATTCCTGTTTGGCCAATTCAGTTTTTTTTGGGAGTTTGAAAAGCGATTATTTAAACGATTAATTTCTATATTCAGGTAATCTTTAATCCAACCACTATGAGAAATTATTTGCTTCCGTTAGCCGCCCTTTTAATGGCCGCCTGTTCATCCCCAAAGTATGCGTATCACTTTGACAAATACGACTACAATACGGGGAGGGGGGAAAAACCCGGCGAAGTTACTGAACGTGGGCCGAAGGGGCTGCCCGATGACAAGGTGAATACCGATAGCCCGTTGAAGGTGGATAGCGAGATGCTGTATGCAAGTGTGGACGATAAAAGCCCGGTTGTGACCCCTCCTGCTTACGTCCATGAAGCTGCCGTCGCCGGGGAAGCTCCTGCAAAGTCTTATAAGGACATGTCAAGGGCAGAGCGCAAGGAGTTCAGGAAGGAGGCCAAGGCGCTGATCAAAGCTTACATTCAGGCAAAAAAGTCGGGCGATGAGGTCAAAGCCACCGCGGCCGCCATGGCGATGGACCAGGATCTTAAGATGGCAGCCATTTTTGGCGCCGTCGGGATTGTTGCATTGATCATCGGAGGGGATGTCTTCTGGATAATCGGTGGCATTGCGCTGATCATCGGCGTGGTGTTCTTTGTTTTATGGCTGTCACGACAGTGATGATTCCGGATTGACATAAAAAAACCCCGGAGATCATGACGACCCGGGGTTTTTGTATTCCTGCCGGCAAATCAAGCTATACCATCGGCGAGGAGGATAACCTTATTTTTGAGCACCTCAACAACGCCGCCGGTGATGGAGACCTTGCCGGTTCCTGCACCGCCCTTATATACCACTTCGCCTTCTTTCAGCAGGGAAAGCAGCGGCGCGTGGTGATCCATAACCTGGAAGGACCCATCGGTGCCGGGAAACGTGGCGATCGTCACCTCTCCTTCAAAAACTTTCTTCTCCGGTGTAAGGATTTCCAGAAGCATAATTCTTATCGTTATATGGGATCCGCCGGTCCGAATCTATTGCCTGGCCTCCGCAATCATCTTCTCGCCCTTCTCAATAGCCTGGTCTATATTTCCCACCAGGTTGAATGCCATTTCCGGAAGGTGGTCAAGTTCGCCATCCATGATCATATTAAATGCCTTGATGGTATCCTTGATATCGACGAGCACACCTTTCAACCCGGTAAATGCTTCCGCTACGTGAAAAGGCTGGGAAAGGAATCGTTGAACACGCCTTGCGCGGTGCACAACCTGTTTGTCTTCTTCGGACAGTTCATCCATCCCAAGAATGGCAATGATATCCTGAAGTTCCTTATAACGCTGCAGGATATTTTTGACGCGTTGAGCGCAGTCATAGTGCTCATCGCCTACAATTTCAGGTCGCAGAATCCGCGACGTGGAGTCCAGCGGGTCAACAGCCGGGTAAATTCCAAGTTCCGAGATCTTACGGCTCAATACGGTGGTGGCATCAAGGTGGGCGAATGTTGTAGCCGGCGCCGGATCGGTAAGGTCATCGGCGGGCACGTAAACAGCCTGCACAGAGGTAATGGATCCGTTCTTTGTTGAGGTGATCCGTTCCTGCATGGCCCCCATCTCGGTAGCCAGCGTGGGTTGGTAACCCACGGCAGAAGGCATCCGTCCCAGCAAGGCTGACACTTCGGATCCTGCCTGGGTAAACCGGAAAATATTGTCGATGAAAAAGAGGATGTCACGTCCCTTGCCCTGTCCGTCGCCGTCACGGAAATATTCGGCTATCGTCAGCCCGGAAAGCGCCACACGGGCACGTGCTCCCGGAGGTTCGTTCATTTGTCCGAAAACAAAGGTGGCTTTTGAGTCGGCAAGCTTCTCAGGGCTGACGGTGGAAAGGTCCCAGCCGCCGGCATGAAGGGATGCCATAAATTCTTCACCATAGTTTACGATTCCTGCTTCGATCATTTCCCTCAGGAGGTCATTTCCTTCGCGGGTCCTTTCGCCTACACCCGCAAATACGGACAGACCGGAGTAAGCTTTGGCAATATTGTTGATCAATTCCTGTATAAGAACCGTTTTTCCCACACCCGCGCCACCAAAAAGGCCAATCTTTCCGCCTTTGGCATACGGCTCGATAAGGTCAATAACTTTGATCCCGGTGTAGAGTACTTCCGTTGAAGTGGACAGGTCCTCAAAGGCGGGCGCCTGTCGGTGAATAGGCAGAGAAGCGGTTCCCTTAGGTTGCGGAATTCCGTCAATGGCTTCGCCGACTACATTGAAAAGCCGTCCTTTGATGTCTTCACCAATGGGCATTTTAATGGGCGATCCCGTATCCGTCACTTTCATTCCGCGCATCAGCCCTTCCGTTCCCTCCATGGCAATTGTCCTGACCCGTTCTTCGCCAAGGTGCTGTTGACATTCCAGCACCACCCGGGTACCGTCTCCTTTGGTTACTTCCAGCGCGTCAAGAATATTCGGGAGTCTTGAACCAGGTTCATCAAATGCGACGTCCACGACGGGTCCGATTACCTGGGTGATCCTTCCAACATTTGCCATCTATGATCTAACGTTTTGGTGGTACGGCTCAAAAATTCGACCGCAAAGGTAATGCAATATCCGTTAATGACAACGTGGGAATACGATGATTTTTAAGGCCTGTTTGTGCCGCTGGAATTCAGGCTGCATTGAGGGAGATGCGGAACGTGGTGCCCACGTTTTCTTCGGAGTTTTTCACGAAAATTTTGCCAAAATGGTATTCTTCGATAATTCGTTTTGCCAGCGCAAGACCCAGTCCCCATCCCCTTTTCCGGGTTGTAAAACCAGCCTTAAAAACCAGTGTGATCTTGGACCTGGGGATGCCTTTTCCCGTGTCAGAAACATCGATGAAGACCTTGCCTTCGCTGCCGCGCAGGATTTTGATTGCAATCGTACCGGTGTTACCCATTGCGTCGACGGCATTTTTGCACAGGTTTTCGATAACCCATTCAAACAGGGGAACATGCACCCAGGCCATGATGGTGTCAGACAACGAGTAGACTTCAATATTGATTCTTGATGAAACCCGTGGCCTCAGGTAATTCACGACATTGTGAATAAGGGTGACTACATTCTCCTGCTTCAGTGCTGGTGTGGAACCAATACTGGAGAAGCGCTCGGTAACGACCGTCAGCTTTTGCACGTCTTTCTGCAACTCATCGACAATCCCCCGTTTGCGGAGTTGTTCGTCTTCACGGAGCACCTCTACCCAGGCCATCAGCGAAGATAACGGTGTACCCAGTTGGTGGGCGGTCTCTTTGGCCAGTCCTACCCAGACGCGGTTTTGCTCGGCGGCTTTTGAGTAATTGAAAGCCAGGTAGCTGATGAAGCCGAAGATAGCGATCACAGAAAGCTGGATATAGGGGTAAATGATCAGTTGGGTTAAGAGGGCGGAATTCCGGTAATAGATATGCCCGTAATTTTCTATGATGCCATCGTGCCGGTATGTTACTTCAATCGGCTCGTAGGTGGCTTTCATTTCCGAAAGCTGTTGTTCAAGCACTTTCCTTTTTCTGGCTTCCGACCAGGTTGTGTCGACATTGATGTTGCGGTATTCGTACTGCCCGTCTTTCGTCACCAGAATGGTGGGCACGGAGTTGTTCTTGTTTATGATCTCTTCGGAAACAAACAAGACGTTGCTGCTCAGGTCATCACTCAGGGTATATTCAATGGCACGCGCAAAAAGTTGAACCTGTTGTTTCTCCCGGACCTTCAGTTGCTCGACAAGCACATTGGTGTAATAGATCGATCCGATACTGATGAGAACAGAAATTACCAGCACAACCCACTTGAGGGCCGGGTTATTCTGGTAGAATTCACCACCGGGTACCGACGACTTTGACATATACGGGAAAAATACTTAAAAAAAACTACCCTTTCGGGCCCTCGGCGTGGATTTGTAAGACGCCCGCAATCAACAGGAATTTGTCCTGACTCAATTCTTCATCAGGAACCACCTTGCCAATACTTTATAACTCACTTTCGCTCCATGCATAAGGATGCCAACCCGGTATATCCGTGCGGCCACCCAGGTTGTCAGCACGAACCCGCCGACGAGCAATACCATGGAAAGCGCCAGCTGCCAGCCGGGAACGCCAAAGGCCACCCGCCCCATCATGGCTATGGGCGAGGTAAACGGAATGACTGACAACCACACGCTGATCGGGCCGTGCGGATCCTGAAGTATGAAGATGAAGAGGCTGAAATAGGAAATGAGCATGGGAATAGTAATCGGGAACATAAACTGCTGGGCTTCCGAAGGACTGTCTACGGCCGATCCGACGGCGGCAAAAAGCGCTCCATAGATGAGGTAGCCGCCCAGAAAATAAAAAACAAAATTGGCGATCATATAGCCGAGGGGTATCTGATTCCATACTTCTATGATTTTTGCGAGCTCGGGATTTACCGCCCCTGACTGCACGGTCATTTCACGTGCCATTTGCTGCTGAGGCATCTCAATTCCGAACAGTATGAATACCAGACCGGATAACGTGGAAATAAGAATTATCCAGATCAGAAACTGAAGCAGGCCGACTGAAGCCAATCCGAGTATCTTACCCATCATCAGCTGGAAGGGGCGCACAGCTGAAACAATCACCTCCACCACCTTGTTGGTTTTTTCCTCAATGATTCCCTGCATGATCTGTGCCCCGTAAATAAAAATAAAGAGGTACATCAAAAGCCCGAACAGCATTCCTATGGCAAAGCGCACGTTTGAATCCGACGCTTGTTCCTGACCCGTCTCCGTCAGCGTGACGGTACTGATGTTGACATGCGTCGACAAGCTGTCGAGCAATCCCTGGTCCAGCCGCAACTGACGCATTTTTGTTTCCTTCAACTGGTCTTCCAGCAAGGATCTCAACGCTCCGATATCATTGGGACCCGGATTCACTTTCGTGTACAATACCACGCCCTTCGGGTTATAGACATCCAGCCTGGGGATATACAAGAGGCCAAAACTATTGTCATGGGAAATTGCCCGCTTGGCATCTTCAAGTGAACCGGTAAAGGATTTGAAAATGTACCGATCGTTTTCGGGTTTGAAGAGACCGCTTTCATCGAGGTAATGAACAACCTCTTTGGTGGCGTTTCTTTCCTGTTGCAGAGCCATATAGATCATGATACCCATTAAGGCGGGAAATAGCAGGGGGATAAGAATGGTTGCTATGAGAAAAGAACGTTTCTGAACCCTGTTCTTAAATTCCTGACGCGCAATGAGTACTATTTTATTCATGATCGCCGCCCCCCACTAATTTGATAAAAATGTCACTCATAGTAGGGATCTTCTCTACAAAGCTATGCACTTCGGTGACTGCGATGAGGTGGTGAAGGAGCTGGTTCGGGCTTTCTTCGCGCGAGACCTTTATGGTTGACAAGTATGAATTATCACCCAGGTCTTGCCGGCTGACAAGCGTGTATTGTTCATCATTGAATT
>DATBVZ010000714.1:0-3400 GCA_036515095.1 Cyclobacteriaceae bacterium
TCACAACGCCAACGCAGAACCCTGGCGCGTAACCCTCATAGACACCGGTGAGACCACCATGACCGGAGGCCGGATAAGGCGTATCCGGGATTATCTCTCTGATGAGACCTTCTGCCTTACCTACGGCGACGGTGTCGGCAATGTGGATATCAAAAAGCTTATTGAATTCCACCGGGAAAATGAGGGGAAGGTCACACTGACCGCGGTTCACACGCCAGGACGGTTTGGGGCATTTAGTCTCCGGGCAGGTGAAGTGAAAGTCACCAACTTTGAAGAGAAACCCCTTACCAAGGAGTCGCCCTGGATCAGCGGTGGCTTCTTCGTCTGCGAGCCTTCGGCGATTGACTACATCGAAAGCGACAAGACGGTATGGGAGCGGGACCCTCTGGAAAAATTGGCTGCTTCCGGTGAGCTTTTGGCATTTAAGCACAATGGATTTTGGCAACCCATGGATACCCTGAGGGACAAAATGGTCCTTGAAGAACACTGGCGCAACGGAGCTCCCTGGAAGGTTTGGGATTAACGCCGATCAATAATTAGAACGCAATTCTTAATCAATCTTTACGCTTTATGAAAATCATGATCTTTGGGAATATGGGGTACGTTGGGCCATGGGTAACCGAACAGCTAAGAGCGTCATATCCTGATGCTACCCTGGTGGGATACGATGCGGCCTACTTCGCCAGTTGCCTTACCAATGTGAATTATCTGCCTGAAAGGAAACTGGATCACCAATACTTTGGGGACATCAGAAATGTACCAGACTCCATACTTGAGGATGCAGACGTGATAGTCAATCTGGCGGCGATTTCCAATGATCCGATGGGGAATAAGTTTGAAGAGGTCACGCTGGATATTAACCACAAGTCGGGGATCCGATTGGCACAACGCGCCAGGGAACTGGGGGTGAAAGCATTTGTGTTTGCATCCAGTTGCAGCATGTACGGTGCGGCAAGCGATGCCCCAAAGACAGAAGACTCTACCCTGAATCCATTGACAGCCTATGCGCGTTCGAAAGTGTTTACGGAACGTGACCTGAAGCCGCTGGCGGGGAAGGATTTTGTTGTAACCTGCCTGCGGTTTGCCACCGCCTGTGGGATGAGTCCGAGGTTACGGCTCGATCTGGTGCTGAATGACTTTGTTGCCTGTGCACTGGCCTCAAAGAACATTACCATCCTCAGTGATGGAACACCGTGGCGACCGCTCATCAATGTCAGGGATATGGCATTGGCCATCGATTGGGCAGTGACCAGGAAACCTTCAAATGGCGGTGAATTCCTTGCTGTAAATACAGGAAGTTCCAAATGGAATTATCAGGTTAAGGATCTGGCTGAAGCTGTGGCCTCCCTTATTCCGGGGGTTACCGTTTCCATAAATACCGATGCCCCTCCCGACAAACGGTCCTATCGCGTGGACTTCAGTTTGTATGAGAAGCTCGCGCCAAATCATCAGCCCCGGTTTGACCTGACTTCAACCATTGCCGACCTTAAGCAGGGGCTGGAAGCAATGGACTTTAATGATAGCAACTTCCGCTCTTCAAAACTTATGCGATTGAAGGTGCTTACTTCCCTGCAGGAGAATATGGAAATGGATAATAATCTGGCCTGGCGTTGACTGTCCCGCCGGCTGACCGCCGGTTAAAAAACTTGTAAAGGTTGTCCGCAGTGTCATCAGCTCCGGAATACTGCGGCTCTTTCTTTCCAGGAAAGTCTGGGATTCCCTAACTCATAAGTCCGTGTCAGAACGGGGATGTGAACACTTCAAGTGGTGCCAGTTGCTGATCCCTGTCGGAAATAATCGGACTTTCCTCCGGCCAGTCAATGCCGGCAGAACTCCACAGAATTCCGGAATCATGTTCCGGCGAAAAAATGCCGGATGTCATATAAAGTATTGTCGAGTTGTCCCGAAATGAATAAAAACCGTGGGCCACACCCTCCGGGATATATATCATCGAATTATCGTCCTCCGACAAGAGGGTAGTAAAAGTTTTCAGGTAGGTCGGCGAATCCTTTCTAAGGTCCAGGACAGCATCGAAGATCTCGCCAAATAAACAGGCGACAACCTTTGCAGTACCTTTCGGAAAAAGTTGAAAATGCATGCCCCTCAGTACATTCTTACCTGAGGTAGATAGAAGTACTTCGTGAATGTCAAACTTAATGCCTGATTGCAGAAGTATGGAATCTTTATAAACGGTATGCAAGCTTGAATGCGGGTCGTCAAAAACGGGTTTTTCAACCAGATAACAACCTGCTATTCCTGTTTCCGTGATTTTCATACAAATAATTATCCTGCTGGATTCAACTAACCGCCGGCCTAACCTAATTAACAAAAAACAAGCATATATCAAAATGGACTAACGCAATCGGACAGCGGCACCAGGCGCTGATCCTCTTCAGATACTATGGGTCGTTCAATCGGCCATTTATAATCAATAGAAGCCCAGTTGACCCCATGCCGTTCTATTGACTCATGCGTCTTGTCGCTTAATGACAATAACACTGAATTATCTTCCAGCGAAAGGAAGCCATGAGCAAAACCTTCAGGAATATACAGCATGCTGCCATCCGAGTCATTCATACTTGCTGAATATACTCTGTGAAAACTCTTGCTTTTTTTTCTCAAGTCTACAACAACATTTAGCATGCTACCCTTTATAACGGTCACAAGCAAAACATTGGTATGGGGTGGAGGGTAAAAATGCAGCCCTTTGATCATACCCTTCCGGGCAATTGTGTAGTCAACATGGTTGT
Source organism: Cyclobacteriaceae bacterium (assembly GCA_036515095.1). Taxonomy (GTDB): domain Bacteria; phylum Bacteroidota; class Bacteroidia; order Cytophagales; family Cyclobacteriaceae; genus ZC4RG29. The sequence continues at coordinate 2,751 of DATBVZ010000714.1, forward strand.
AAATATGAACCAGACCCCTGTCCTGGAACTCATCGGAATGGAATAGTTTGACAAATTTACCGCGATGGTCGGCTGATACTTTGGGTCGTATTTCATAACAACCCGCCAACGACGTAGCAAAAAATGAAAACAACATGGGATTCTGTTTTAAACTCTATCGATCGTACTACCGGCGGCCAAATAAGTCGTTCTCCCCTGGTAATGCAAGAATATTTCGCTGTATTACAATGAATGGCCATAACCTTACCTGATTGCAGAGAAGCGTGCTGAAATTATCGTTAAATAGAGGCTTTTGACCGGTTCTTATTCATTTCATGGATTAAACTTACATCGGCAAAGGAAATTTTGTACTTCGCGAAACTTAAAAAGCGGCGAAGGAAGGCTGCTTTATTTTGCGGAGGACATGGTATTGAGGTTCAGGATTCTTCCGAAAGGATCCCTGAACCCTTAGTCCCCATATGGCACCGTCCCTTGATCTGGCACTTCATGAAATACTGTGCCCACTTTGGGTAAATTCTTTTGAACGTATCCATAGTAACAAATATTCCATGGTAAGCAGGGCAAGATAAGTGGCCACTTTGGTGCGGGTCAACGCCTGATTTTTTGACTCTATTCTGTACGGTTTTGCAGACTGCATTTGGGTCGTAAAT
>DATBVZ010000715.1:0-5718 GCA_036515095.1 Cyclobacteriaceae bacterium
ATTGAAGTTGATCTCAATGTACCGGGGAATTGTTTTATTGACCTGTTTGCCATCCACCGTTGTGCCCTTGAGATTGCGCGCTATAGAGACCTTGTAGAACAGGTCTTCATTGGCGTTCACATCACCCTTGATGCTCCTGATATTGAATTCAAAGGCAACATTCTCGAAGAAGAAATCAACATCCTTCAGATACGCCTGTACATCCTTGTTGGTAATGACCTTCCGTGTTTCATCAAGGTCATCCTCAATCTGAACCTTATCATCCCTGAAAATCTTGGAATAGCTTTCCCGGATCAACACATCTTTATCCCGGGCGGATGTAGCGCTATTACCCAGCGTGTTCAGCACATACTCCAGGAAGGCTACCATATCCCTTACTTTCTGCTCGTGCTTTGCAGGATCGGGTTTGGCTTGTTGGGCCATCACTGCGGAAGGTCCGAGGCAAAGAATGAGAACAAAGGCCAGACACCGTCTTATGTGTTTCATCGCTAAACATTTATCCCTCAGGTCTGCTCCATTGACGGCAGCACACCAAATCCTTTTCCTGGCTGAAATCACCGCCCGGAGACTTCGTAGTAGAGGTATTTCTTCAGTAGGTCTTTCTCCTTGTCGTTATTAACCTTGACAAGGTTCGATATCAGCCAACCCGTATTGTAGCCGGGCCTGTTAAACTCAGAAAGCTCAAAATACCATCCGTCGATCTGAAAAAAATGAAATTTGACTTCCTGAATGGTTTTGAATTTCAGGTTACCCTTTTTGAGCTCGTATAAGAAGACAGAAAGATGATCCGGTTGAAATCGTTTCACGGTAAACTGACTGACGCTGTCGGGGTTAATAAAGGCCTTTCTCAGATTCATAAAATCAAGCTCATGGCTCAGGGGATGAAGGAATTTGCCAACTTTAGTGGTATCCCGGATAAAGTAAGGCTCAAACATTCCTGCAAACACTTTACTGATCACCCATTTGGTACCCTGGTGGTCCTTTTCCAGCTCCATGAACAGCACGACAGGCTGGTCCTTTCCGTTCATCGCGAATGTTGTATGTACCTCAGAAAACCAATTGCCCCCGTGAAAATTCAACAGACTGGGTTCTGCCTTGTCCAGGACGGCACGGGCAAACTCGTTTTTCAAATCATTGTTTATGCCTGTATTTTCTGCATCGAACAATATGCCGAGGTACTTTTTCCGGAGTTTTACGCTTTGATACAGCCTGTCCCTGGGGTAATACCGCTCCCCTTTCTCATCCTCCTCGCCGTTAAATCTTCTGAAAAACTGGTTAACCTGCTTTGTTTGAGCATAGAGCCTGCTCTCATCTTCCATGTCATCAACAAGCTGGGCATGCAGATGAGGAGAGAGCAATGTAACTAACAGAACGAACAGACCTGCCGGCTTCATGCACTGGTTTCGGTGACCCTGATATCTCCCAGCATCACGTCCCAGAACTCAACAATCCGGCCCGCTATCTGTGTCTTTTTTCTCTCCACATAAATGGTGATGTCTTTCTTCGTGGTGTCTTTGTATTTCATGCCATCATCCGATTCGCCTTCAAAGCGCTGGTAAATAGTAACAACGCCCACATAACGCCCATCGGGTTGCCTCTCCAGATCACTGATGTAATGAATATCGTACCACTGAATTGATACACGGTCGTAGTTCAACGCTATCAGCCGTTCAAAATACTTGCGAACTTTGTAATAGTTGACCTCCTTGCTGCTCAGCGAAGAAACACCCATTTCACTTTCCGGAGCAAAAAGTTCTTCCGCCCGGTCCATTACCCTGTTCGCCTCCGAGAATGGCGTATTCTTATTGCCGATGATGCTGATGTATTTACTGAGGTCCCTCACCTTCTCCAGTGCGAGGGAATCTATTGCCTGCTTTCTTTCCGGGCTTATTTCGGCGCTTTGGGCGAGCACGTTCCCAAGTGCGAAGAGACTAAAAAGTAGCGTGAACAAACACTTATTGTTAACCATGATTGTTTGATTTTAAAATTTACTGTTATTTCTATTTTATCAACTCCACCTCAGTGATCTTGCCGGAGCTGTCGAATTGAAGGTTGCCTATTTTGTTCATATTCTTTTTCGTATCCTTCAGGTATTCGAGATACTGCTTGATGGTTGTGGGACGGTCGTAATCCTTGATCCCTCCGGATTCGCTGATCAAAATGAGAACCGGTGTTTCGTCCGAGGCGAAGAGGGTCAATGCCTCAGTTATGCTCCGGTTGGCCGACGCCGCATTGCCGGAATTAGCAATAGCCCCAAAATACTCCTCAAGTCTTTCCCGGGGTGCGGCCGTCTCCACCTTCGACCTTGCCTCGGCTTCCCTTTTCGCACGTTCTTCAGCTTCCCTCCTTGCCTCTTCATCCTTCTGCCTCCGGAGTTCCGCTTCCTGCTCTATTTTCGCCTTCTCGGCAGCCGCTGCAGCCTCCATTGCTTTCTTTTTACTTTTGCAACCCGATCCCGCCGCCATAATGCCGACGATAACGGCCAGTACGATCAGTCTTGAAGAACTTTGAAATAGACGCATCATCTTCTGTATCATTTTTGTTGTTGGTTTTTGGTTCCCGAGGAGTCTTTAATAGAAATATTATGCCCGATTTATCTTGTTAACAGAGCCTAAAAAAATAACAGAATTCATGATTTTCTGTTGCCCAACTACAATATCCCGACAAATATGTAGAAAAATTCCACACACTGGTATACATATACCGGCATACTTCAGCTGTGCGCGATTAAGCCATGCAATACGCCTATCCTTCAAGCCCTCCCTTTACGAACTCAGCCAGCATCGCAGGGCTGAATATCCACAGCCATGACGAACTCTGTTTTCAGGTTCGAATATAAGGAATGCATGTGAACCTTTGGTTTTCTGGTCGCAATTCCGTCTTTTTTTGTGAAGTGACCCATTAAATTTCTGTCAACGGTCGGAGTTCCCTGCATCCTGAATCGTTATGTACACCGTTTGACTTCAATGTGTCCCCGGCGCGCAGGAAATTGGCCGGTACAGAACCCTGCACGCGATACGCCGGATTTGTCGTTCGTTCAGACTGGTACCGGGCTGGTCTTTCGGCCGAGGGCATCGGGATGGCTGAGATTGTACATTCTCAGTCATGAATTGCGCTATACGGTTATTTTTCCCGCTGCTATGCTACGTTTTTCCTATTTTAGCTGGCAATTCCCGTTGTCTAAACAAACAGTCATGTCACTAAGAATACGTCCTTTATTCGCCTTATTTTTCTTTTCCCTAGGTGGTTCCTTGTATGCACAACACGCTCCGGTTGGTCCGGGAGGGGGGAGGGGGATGAATCTCGGTGATCATCTCCTGATCAAGGAGGCAGAGGACGTACTTTATGGCACGCCGGGAGCAGAGGTTGTCGGCTCGCCTTATTTAAGTGATCAATTTATCAAGGGCAATGTGTACTCCAGCAAGGGAACCTTCGGGAACGTTGAGATGCGATACAATATCTACAAGGATTATATTGAATTCAGGCAGAGTGGCCTTACCTATATTCTCGATCCTTCGCACGAAATCATACTGGTGGATCTGGGTGACTATTCACTGGTGACTGATCAGGTCGACCTCAAAGGAAAAAGCATCGGCTTCTATGTGCTGCTGGATAGCGGCAAGGTTACCCTCGTCTCAAAAAAATCAATAAGCTTCACCGAGGCCCGGCCGGCCCAGGCGCTGGAATCATCCGCAACGCCTGCGAAGTTCTCTGCTGCACCTGACACATATTATTACAAGATCGGCAATGGGCCCCTTAAAAAGATTGGAAGCCTGAAGAAAATGATCGTCAGTTTTCCTGACAAACACGAAGAACTCCAGGCGTTCGCCTCCAGGGAGAAGATTTCTGCCAGGAAGCAGGATGAACTGATCAGGTTGGTCAGGTATTACAACTCCCTGTAGGGGTGGGAAGGTTCTCGACCACTTACCAATTGCTACCACTCACTACTTACCAATTACCAACTATCCATTACCGCATTACCGACTTACCGCCAATCCAGACGGATGAAATGCCCCGTGTGTTGGTGATGTCAGCGATTGGATCTTTGTCGAGTACAACAAAATCCGCCAGCTTTCCCGGCTCCAGCGTACCCACATCCTTCAGGTCAAGGCATCTTGCAGCGCTTCCTGTGGCAGAAGTGAGTATTTCCATGGGACTAAGACCTGCCTCAGCCATCAATTCCATTTCCAGATGTTCAAAGTATCCCTGAAAGCGTCCCGAAACGCCGCTGTCCGTACCAAATGCAATCACCACGCCGCTATCCGAAAGGGTTTTCAGATTCTTTAAAGCCCTTTGAAGCCCTTGCTTGTACGTTTGAGCACTCCGGCTTTGCCTGACCTGCAACCGGCGTTGCGGATCCTTCAGCGGTTGCAGTATAGTCGTATCCACCTCGCGCAGAAAAAATGGATCCTCGAAAAAATCAGGAATTTCCCCATAAACAAAGGTCGACAGGTCGCGTGTAAGGGTAGGGCAATAACATACGTTTCTTTCCTTCAAAAGCCGTATCAGCGAACTATCAACAGCAACATCCCTCACGCTGTGGGCGATAAAATCGGCGCCTGAGCGAAGCAGCGCTTTGGCATCCTCAAGATAATACATGTGAGCAGCCAGCCTGATCCCATGCTCATGTGAACGGTCAATCACCGCCCGGTACACTTCCTCACTCATCTTCGTGCCGGAACCCAGATTGTCGTCCACACGTATCTTCATGAAGTCGACTCCCATTCGCATGTTTTCATCGACCACGGCTACAGCATCTTCGGGGGTTGTCCCGCTTACCACTGTCCCTGCAATATAAAGTCGCGCGCGACCCGGCGATGCTGAGGTATCAACGGCTGCGCGGAATAGTTCGGCCTCCCTCCCGTCATCGCCCAGGCTCACCACCGTGGTAACGCCATACCGCGCATAGAGCTCCAGCTGGTCCTGAATATTTTCAGCCGAGTAATGTCCGGGTTCAATACCCTTGACGTCGCCTACATGTCCGTGGGCATTGATGATCCCCGGAATGATCGTCTTGCCGCTGACATCAATCACCCCGGCGCCTTCCGGAACTTCTACCTGACTAACGGAACCGACGGATAGCACCCTCCCATCGCTGATAAGGAGTACACCATTCCTTATCGGGTCACTGCCGGTGCCATCAATAATGTCGGCTCCGACAAACGCCGTGACCGTTGCAGTCTCCTTATCGGCACGATCCTTACAGGAAACCAGAAGCAACAACAGGAAAATTCCGGTTGAGAGAAAATGGGTTCTCATGAGGGACAAGTTAAATAATAGCAGGCAGTAGGCAAAGAGCAGCAGGCAAAGCAAACGATTAAGTTATCGTGATGTCAGTGGCATTTTATGTATAGTTGCACTGTCGCTTAACAAGCGCATGAGTGAACAGAAGTCGTTAAAACTATACTGCCCCAAATCATCTGGTTTCACGATAACGTTGGAGCAGCTATTGCTTACTGCCGGTTGCCTACTGATTTTCCCCATCGCACCGTCTGGTTCCTGATCAATGGTCTTGCCCAGATGCCGATACTCAAGACATATCCCAGGGTGATGAAAAGGAAAAGCATGGCATAACGAAGGCCCGCCAGTTCGGCGAGACCGCCAACGATCAGGGGCACCACGGCTCCTCCCACTATGCCGGTGCACAATATTCCCGAGAATGTTCCGTGATGCATGGACACTGAGTTTAAGGCCAGGGATATGATCACAGACCACATC
>DATBVZ010000716.1:0-4277 GCA_036515095.1 Cyclobacteriaceae bacterium
TGGAGAGTTTTGCTTACCGGATCGAGCTGGGCTGGTGGATGTTTTCATTGGCCGGTTTGCTGGTGATCACCGTTGCCTTGCTGGTAGTAGGTCTCCAGGCAATAAAGGCGGCAATGGCAAATCCGGTAAGAAATCTGAGATCAGAATAACAAAGATTAATCGAAGACGCTAACGTCAGTGACGAAAGATTGTTTATGCAACACGCTCCTCCGAAATTCTTCCTTCGCTTCTTTCGATGGTATTGCCATCCGCAACTGGCGGATCATATCGAAGGAGACCTGATAGAAGTATACGGAAAGCGGGTACAGAAGAATGGAAAACGAAATGCAGACATCAGGTTTGTCATCGATGTGTTATTGCTCTTCAGACCGAACATCATCAGGCCGGTTGAAGGATATAAGAATTTGAACAACTACGGTATGTACAAGAGTTACTTCAAAATCGGCTGGAGAAATCTCCTAAAGAATAAAGGTTATTCTGTGATAAACATCGGTGGGCTGGCAATTGGAATGACAGTAGCCGTGTTGATTGGCTTGTGGATCTATGATGAATTGTCATTCAATAAATACCACAAAAATTACGTGGACATTGCCCAAGTGTGGGGTGGGGACACTGATCCTGAAACCATGACTATTGAGGGTTCGTTCTTCGTGCAGTATCCTGTGGGGGAAGTGCTCAGGAACAACCACCCGCAATATTTCAAGCGTGTATCGAAGGCCTATAGGATCGGTGATTGTACGGTTTCAACAGAGGATAAAAAATTCAAGAGAAGAGGACTGTTTGTGGAAGAAGATGTCCTCGAAATGCTTTCGTTAAAAATGCTGAAAGGTTCCTATCAAAGTCTGAATGGCCCGCATTCCGTTATCCTTTCAAAGTCAACGGCTGAGGCAATTTTTGGTGATGAGGATCCCATGAATCAAACGTTAAGGCTTGATAACCGCCTGGAGGTGACAGTAACAGGCGTTTATGAGGACATTCCCCGGAACAGTAGTTTTAGCGAAATTCAGGTTTTCTTCCCCTGGCCTTTGCTGCTATCATACAGAGAATGGATGAGAGGGAGTGAAACCGACTGGGACAACCATTTTGTCAATGTTTATGTACAACTGCACCCGAACACAACTATGGAAGCTGCCAATCCAGCCATTCATGATCTGTATAACAAAAATGTACCGGAAGATTTCTATGCTACCATTGAGAAGTCCCAACCCTTTGTACAACTCATTCCCATGAGCACCTGGCATTTGTATTCCGAGTTCAAAAATGGGAAACCTGCAGGAGGGCGCATTACCTATGTGTGGCTCTTTGGTATTGTTGGAGTTTTTGTACTGCTATTGGCCTGCATCAATTTTATCAACTTAAGTACAGCCCGTTCAGAAAAACGGGCCAGGGAAGTAGGGGTCCGCAAAGTAGTAGGCTCCGGTAAAGGGCAATTGATCGCGCAGTTCTTAAGCGAATCATGGATGGTGGTGATACTGGCGTTTGCCATTGCTGTTTTGCTGCTCGTGCTATTACAAAACCCATTTAATGATCTGGCTGATAAAGACATCGCGTTGCCCTTTGACAACCCGGTTTTTTGGAGCATAACCATCGCATTTATTGTACTGACGGGTTTTGTGGCCGGATTGTATCCTGCTTTTTATTTGTCTTCTTTTCAGCCAGTGAAGGTGTTAAAGGGTGTTTTGCGGATAGGTCGGGTTGCATCATTGCCTCGTAAAGTGCTGGTGGTTGTTCAATTCACTGTCTCGGTGGTCTTAATCATGGGTACCCTGATCGTCTATCAGCAAATCCAATATGCACGCAACCGGCCCATTGGCTATGACCGGGAAAGTTTAATCTCATTGGAAATGAGTGACCCGAATTATAAAGGCAAACAGGAGGTAATTAGAACGGAACTGTTCAACACAGGAGTGGTGTCTGAAGTAGCCACTTCTTCCAGTCCCCTGACAGTCATATGGGAAATTTATGGCGGATATACCTGGGAAGGAAAAGATCCAAATGTAGATGCGAATTTTGTGAGATGTAACGTTTCGCCAGACTTTGGCAAAACCGTAGGTTGGAAGATTGTAGCCGGACGTGATTTTTCAGGAGATTTCGCCACGGATACCACGGATGCCATCATCATCAACGAAGCAGCCGTAAAATATATGGGCTTAAAAAATCCAGTCGGGCAAGAACTCACAGATGTCGACGAATTCGGCCGTCCACAATGGTCTAAAACAATCATAGGCGTTGTCAAAGACATAATAATGGCATCCCCTTATGAGCCAGTTATGCAGACATTGTACTTCATTAATGACAATGCATCAAACGTATTACATATTAAAATAAATCCAGCGGTAAGCGCCCATGCCGCCTTGCCAAAAATAGAGGCCACCCTGGAAAAAATAGTACCCACTGCGCTTTTCGATTACCAGTTTGTGGATGAAGAATATGGCCGAAAATTCAGCCAGGAAGAACGCATCGGAAAACTCTCCGGCGTCTTTGCGGTGCTGGCCATCTTCATTTCCTGCATCGGTTTGTTTGGCCTCGCTTCCTTTGTCGCAGAGCAACGAACCAAAGAAATCGGTATCCGCAAAGTGTTGGGCGCTACTATTTCCAATCTTTGGCAAATGTTATCAAAGGATTTTATTGTCCTGGTGATCATTTCCTGCGCCATCGCCATTCCCATTAGCTATTATTTGATGAGCAACTGGCTCCAGAAGTATGAATACCGCACAGGAATTTCCTGGTGGATCTTTGCTGTGACTAGTCTCGCAGCGTTGGTGATCACGTTATTGACGGTAAGTTATCAGGCGGTGAAGGCGGCCATGATGAAGCCGGTGAATAGCTTACGATCCGAATAAAATTTGTGACCCACGTCATTTATTAGTCCCTTTCAGTTTTGGGATGTTGCGCACGGAATAGGCTGATGCATGTTCACCCTTCTCTCTTCAGGAGAAGGGCTCTCAATACGTTCAGCACGCACGATATTGGATGGGATGAGGTGAGCCAGCGCATAAAGATGTGACGTTCACTTTTGATCCATTGACCGACACACGCACAACAGCGATTGGGTCTTGACGAGCCCGGGTAAATGGCCTCAAGCTCGGAATAAGTCAATCCACCCTGCCCGGCCGCTTTATTCGCTTCTAATGGTGTCCGCCGGGTTAGCCGATGCTGCCTGTATGGATTTCTCTACGTCTGACTCCAATTTTGTGCGGGCCCCCCGGCTTGACAAAATTGACTAAGAGGTAATCAAAAAATTTTTCTTTATCCGATAAAATCCGGCAAAGAGCAGCGAAGACTGGTTAAATTCAAACCCTAAACCGCAAGAAGCAAATGCACACCGGAAAACGCTATACGCCTGTCGAGTTTATCAAGTGGACAAGGGTGGATGTTCTTGTCCTGCTGTTATTGGCGACCATCCCGACAGCATGCTATGCGCTCGGCCTGACCTTCTTGGCATTGCCCTGGCAACCGATCGCCATCATGGGAACCGCTGTTGCCTCTATTGTGGGTTTCAAGAATAACGCAAGCTACAATCGAATCTGGGAAGCCCGGCAGATCTATGGGTCGATCATCAACAACAGCCGCGGCTTCGGCTATACCTTGCGTGACGCGCTGGGAGGGAAGAATTCGGAAACAGTCAAAAGAATGTTTAACCGGCACTTCGCCTGGCTTACTGCCTTGCGATTCCAGCTCAGGGAACCTCGCCCGTGGGAAAACATGCAGCGAAGAAAAAATCAGGAATATCTTCGGGAACACTACCAGATCCCAGAACACCAAAGCACGCTGGAAGATGAACTTAAACACTACCTGTCGGACACAGAACGATCCTACACGCTTTCCAAAAAAAACAGGGCCACGCAACTTACGGCCATGCAATCAGAAGAGCTTGCCAGCCTCCGCAAAGCGGGCGCGATCAATGATTTCCAGTGGACACAGCTTCAACGGAGCATCATGCTTTTAACCGACAACCAGGGCGGCGCCGAGCGCATTAAAAATTTCCCTTATCCGAGAAATTTTGCATCGATCGCGACGTACCTGCTGTTGATCTTTGTGATTTTCGCTCCCTTCGGCCTGCTGAAAGAATTCGATTACCTGGGCAACGGAACGTTTTTGGAGGGTTACACCATTTGGTTTAATATTCCTTTCTCAGCCATTGTTTCATGGGCACTCCATACCCTCGATACCGTGGGTGAAAGCTCTGTCAATCCTTTTGAAGGAAGCGCCAATGATGTTCCCATCACCCAAATCAGCAGAACTATTGAAATTGATATGAGGGATATGCTGGATGA
>DATBVZ010000717.1:0-3753 GCA_036515095.1 Cyclobacteriaceae bacterium
GGTTGCATTGGGGAGACCGGACCCATACCAATTGCAAGTCTTCGGACTTTGTGAATAGGTTGAACCGATGCATCCTCTCCAGGACTCGTGATCTTGAATCGCTCCAAGAGCCTTGAGGGGTTCACCTGACGTCCGGTCGTGAATCATTTCTGAATCCTTCCAAGACGCCATGAAGGGCATCGGTGGATAATCTTTTGAATCATCACAAAAAAGCCCTGAAAGGGCGACCAGACATCAGCGCAGGGTGCAGCCCGCGATTAAATGCCGTACCCACCGCCGCCCTGAAGAGGAGGACAGCGCGCAGGAGTGCTTCGCCGGCTGGCGGGGTTACGGGTGCGTGGGACATCCGACATTTTATCCTTGACGTGACTTTAGCCGCAACCAATCATCCCGTTAAAGCCTTGCCTTACCACCGGCACTAACCGGGTTGGTTGCTCGCAATTAAATTTGTATCATTCTTCCCAAATAATGGAACCTATGAAAAGAATCGTTTTACTCCTATTCCTGCTTTGTCTCGTACTTACCTCTCCTGCCCAGGACAGTAAGGTGTTTGACAACCTTTCAATGACCAGCAAGATACTCAACGGCGAAAGAAAGTATGCCATCTACCTTCCACCCGGCTACGAGACTTCGGAACGCAGCTATCCGGTGTTGTACCTGCTTCACGGCGGCGGTGACGACCAGACCGGGTGGGTGCAGTTCGGCGAGGTGCAGCACATTACGGATAACGCTATCGCGGAAGGGAAAGCGACCCCCATGATCATCGTTATGCCGGATGCCAACACCGGTACGCGCGGATTCTCCAATACCCCCGACGGTTCCTGGCGCTATGAAGACTTTTTCTTCGAGGAGTTTATACCCTATGTGGAAAAGACATACCGGATAAAAGGGGAGAAGCGCTACCGCGCCGTTGCCGGATTGTCAATGGGAGGGGGCGGAACGTTCTACTTCGCGCTTCATCGGCCCGATCTGTTCTCGGCTGCCTGCCCGCTCAGCGCCAGTACAGGACCCCTGTCATTGGATGATGCGAAACGTTTTGCAGAAAGAGCAAACCAAAAAGCTACCGGCGCACAGTTGGAGGCATGGTATAAACGATACAGCGCGCTGGAATTGGTGAATGCCATGCCCGACGACCAGAAAAATGCCGTGCGCTGGTACATCGACTGCGGTGACGGCGACTTCCTCTATGAAGGAAATTCACTCGTTCACATCGCCATGCGCAAAAAGGAAATTCCCCACGAGTATCGCGTTCGCGATGGTGTGCACAGTTGGGTTTACTGGCGCGCTGCCCTGCCAGAAGTGCTGGCGTTCGTTTCAGCTGGTTTTCATCAGTCGTGAACAGAAATATATCGCGGCGGGTAGATGCATAACGCAGCGCACAAGTCCGTCATACCAGATCGCTGATCGCAAAATAGGTCGTGACCAGGCCAAAGAGCAAAGCGGCATATAAGCCGGCGTTCATTCCGGCGCCTGCGATATGATCTTGCATCAGGGGCTTTCGGTTGATCATCAGCAACACGGGAATCGTGACGGCGGGAAGAATGCACGCCTGAAATGCCTGCGAAAAGATCATCATTGCCGGCGGTCGCTGTTCGATGAAGAGCAGACCGAAACTGAACAATAGTCCGCCTGCTCCCAATATCCGAAACAGGGGCGACCGGATATTCCTGGGTGTCCCGTTGTAATCGCTGATCAGCCAGGGCGCGATCAAAATAATCGGAAATACACTTGATAACCCCGCACCGGTAATTCCCAGGATCAGTATCAGCGCCGCAGGTGTTCCTCCCAATGGCTCGAACAAATGGATCATCTCTATGGTATCGGTGAGGCTCAATCCCATCAGGTGCAATGTTCCCGCTGAAACAGCCATGATAATCCCGCTAAGAAACAACATCGTCGTAGCGGAAATGAAGGAATCCCGCTTTTCCTGCTTCAGGTCGCCGGTGCTCCAGCCTTTTTCACTGACGACTATACTTCGAATAACAAATACAGCGGCCGAACATGTTGTGCCGGCCATCGCCGCGACGATAGAAAATGCCCCTGGCTTATCCGGAATTTTTGGTATCAATCCGGTGATCAGGGAATTCACATCGGGGCCGATGAGGAAAAACACCAGGACAAAACTAAGGCCCATCATGATAACAAAGCCCGCCATTATCTTCTCAAACAAATGATATCGCCCCACGTACAACAACAGGAACATGGCAGCCACGAGAATGGCCGTGATGAGCGATTTACTGACCCTGTATCCGCCGGTCAACAACCTGAACCCTTCCTGCAGCAGGTCGGACACTATTCCCATAATCCCCATTAGCGCCAGAAGTTCTCCGATGATCAGCGCCACGAGAATGTACAGGGCAAGCCATTTTCCATAGTCGAATTCTTGTCGGATATTGCGTAGCGCCGTCCTGCCGGTAACCAGGGTTACTCTTCCGTACGCAACCATCAGGACGTACGTAAACACACACGACAATATAAGCGTCCAGAACAGCGACATACCGAAATCCGCGCCGGCTTTGGCCATGGTAGTTACGCTGCCCGTTCCGATGTTGTAGCCTACCAGGAACAATCCGGGACCAACAACACTCAGAATACGCGCTAACCTCCTGCTGATGTTCATCGGTTTGTTGCGCATTGGCTGATGCGTGACGCCGATTCCTTATCCAGAAAAAGTTTCGTATCAGGATGCGACTGCAATACGGAAGCCGGAATCATGGGGGTTACCGGTCCGTTGACGACGGCTGCCGCTGCATCTGCCTTGCGCTGGTCGGGTACCGTACAAACGATGCTTTTGGATTTCATGATCTGGCGGATTGACATGCTGATCGCGCGGGTGGGCACTTCCGCGAGAGTCGAAAACCAGCCTTCGTTTACCTGTTGATTCCGGCACGCTTCGTCCAGGACAACCACGAGGTAAGCTTCTTCCGTATCGAAATCCGCCGGTGGATCATTGAACGCGAGGTGACCGTTCTCACCGATGCCGACGAAGGCAACATCGACCGGGGAGGCCGCAATGAGTTTACCCAGCCGGGCACACTCCGCGACAGGGTCGGCACCAGCATCGATGTAGTGGAATTGTTTTGGTCTTACTTTGTCCGTTAATCTTTCCTTCAAATATTTCCGGAAGGAAGCCGGATGAGTTATTGGTATTCCCAGGTATTCGTCAAGGTGAAAGCAGGTGACGCGCGACCAATCGAGATCTTCCTCTGTCAGGGCATGCAGCATTTCGAACTGCGATGTACCGGTGGCAACAATTATTGACGCATGACCCTTGTCTGCAAGCGCCTGACGAATAAGGCCTGCCCCATGCCGCGCTGCCAACTCACCCAGCTCCTTTTTTGTATTCGATACGACGATGTTCATGTCTTGATGTGTTCATGTGTTGATGTGTTGATGTGTTGGAGTGCCTGCCTGCCAAGCGTAGCCTTGGCAAGGCAACGGGTCAAAACTAACGGGATTTTTTGGACTGTTGCAATAGTAGCCCTGCCTATGCCAACAACTTGTTCCCTCCTTTCCTTCTATGCTTAGCTCCTCTATCCCACGCGCACCCTTTTATCCCTGAAGGGCCCATCGCGCATTACGACCTTAATTGAACACGATCTCACCTTGTAAACTAATCGGCGGTGGCCCCTATAAGGGAATCAAAGGGCGTGCAGTTGGAGATCATAACGAAGAACGGCATTCGGAAATGAGCGGAATATTCCCCGAACAACCCCTATACCCTTATACCTTATACCCCTATACCCTTATACC
>DATBVZ010000718.1:0-2845 GCA_036515095.1 Cyclobacteriaceae bacterium
CGAACAGGAAGTTCTTGATGCGCTGTCTTCCATCTACGGTGACCTCGGCATGACAGCACAGGTACAACGAATTGAGAAACGATATAAAGAACTGGGACAGGATAACTGATTCCTGATGTCCCGCTGAGCAAGAAGCTTCCCCTTTGCGGGAGGCTTTTTGTTTTTGCAGGGGCGGGTGTAAGGGTGTAAGGGTATAAGGGTATAAAGGTATAGGGAGAATCGGTATCCATTAGCCCTCAACATAAACACACAAACACACAAACACATAAACACATAATCCCATTATCGCCGCTTATCAATTTCCGGAAGGAAAATTTGCATTCGGCGGTGGAAAATCAGCAACTTTCATGGGTGGAGGAGAGGTAGGTGTAAAGGTAATAGGTGAGTCATACACCAACATGCTTTCATAGTCTAATCATAGTCAATCATTTAATTATGGTCAAAAATACATACGATGCCATCGTTATCGGGTCGGGGATGAGCGGCGGATGGGCCGCGAAGGAATTGTGTGAGAAAGGACTTAAGACCCTCGTCCTGGAACGCGGTCGCAATGTGGTGCACATCAAGGATTATCCAACGGCTACCATGGAGACATGGGAGTTCCCACACCGAAACCAGCTTCCCCATGAAGTCATCGCGGCAAACCCCATCCTCAGCAAATGCTACGCTTTTCATGAGGACACTGAACATTTCTTTGTAAAAGATGATCAGCATCCCTACGTACAGGTCAAACCGTTCGACTGGATCAAAGGGTACCAGGTCGGAGGAAAGTCCCTGATGTGGGCGCGGATGACCCAACGGTGGAGTGAATTCGATTTTGAATCGAATGCAAAAGATGGTTTCGGAACCGACTGGCCCATCCGCTATCAGGATCTTGCGCCCTGGTATTCGTACGTTGAAAAATTCGTCGGCATCAGCGGCAACCGAGACGGACTTCCGCAGATTCCCGATGGTGAGTTCCTTCCGGCAATGGAGTTGAACTGCCTTGAAAAACATTTCCAGGAAAGTGTGAACAAAAATTTCCCCGACCGCAACGTAGTGGTATCGCGGACGGCAAACCTGTCGCAGGCCCACAATGGCAGAGGGCCGTGCCAATACAGAAGCCTCTGTAGCCGGGGTTGTCCCTTTGGCGGATATTTCAGCTCGAATTCAGCTACCATCCCGGCTGCAGAAGCCACCGGCAACATGACCCTGCGGCCGTTCTCTGTCGTGCATTCGATCATCTACGATGAGCAAAAAGGCAAAGCCACCGGCGTCAGGGTGATCGACTCCGAAACCAAGGAGTCTATGGAGTACTACGCGCGGATAATCTTTGTCAACGCAAGTACGCTGAATACTACGTTGATCCTGCTGAACTCGACTTCATCCCGGTTCCCGAATGGCCTGGGTAACGACAGCGGCGTGCTGGGTCACTACCTCATGGACCACAACTACCGCGGGCGCATAAGCGGAGAGCATGAGGGGTTCCAGGACATGTATTACTACGGCCGACGCCCGGGCGGATGGTACTTGCCGCGGTTCCGAAACTTCGGCAACGACAAGCAGACCGCTTTCCTGCGCGGCTATGCTTTCTCGGGCGGAGCGAGCCGGGGACGCGGCAATGTTAAGGAAGGCGATACGCCCCTTGGCGCGGACTTTAAAGAAAAACTGACGGAGGTGGGGCCCTGGAGAATGGGCATAACTGGTATGGGCGAACACCTTCCTTATTTTGAAAACCACGTGCGGCTGAGCAAAGACAAAAAAGACCAGTGGGGTATACCGTTACTTGAGATCGATTGCGAATACAAGGAAAACGAAGTGACTATGTTAAATGACTTGCTCACGACCGGCGCGGAGATGATGGAGAAAGCGGGATTCATGAACATCCGGACTTCAGACTCCGAGCAGGCACCCGGACTCGGCATACACGAGATGGGCACCGCACGGATGGGGAAGGACCCGAAGACATCGGTGCTCAACAGCATCAACCAGATGCACAGCGTGAAAAACGTGTTTGTCTCCGATGGCGCATGCATGTCATCAACGGCTTGCCAGAATCCGTCCATAACCTATATGGCGCTAACCGCCAGGGCGGTTGACAGTGCAGTGAACGAAATGAAAAAGCAAAATATCTAGCCAGGCAACTATGAACAGAAGAGAAGCACTTTCGGCAGTTTCCTTTTTGGTGGGAGGCACGATCATCGGGGCGGAGGCCTTTCTTTCGGGATGCAGCAAACCTGTTCCGGCAACGCAATCCGGATTCTTCAGCGCGGATGAGATCGCCCTGCTGGACGAAGTAGGAGAGACCATATTACCAACAACACCTTCGTCGCCCGGAGCCAAAGAAGCGGAAATCGGTAAGTTCATGAACAGCATTGTTGCTGACTGTTACAGTCCCGGTGAACAAAAAATATTCAAAGACGGGCTGACAAAACTTGATGATACCAGCAGAAGCAAGTACGACAAGAATTTCGTACGGCTTTCCGCGGATGAAAAACACGATCTGCTGCTTGGCCTGGATGGAGAAGCCGCCAATTGGTCCCATGCCCGCAATCCGGATGATCCAGAAACCCATTACTATTCCATGCTGAAGCAACTCACCATCTGGGGATACTTTTCTTCAGAAATAGGCGCCACCAAAGCCCTCCGGCATGTAGCTGTTCCGGGCAGGTGGGAACCGTGTGTGCCATTGCAGCCCGGCGAAAAGGCGTGGGGGTAGGGCAGTAGGCAAAAAGGCATTCAGCTGAAAATATATCCCTGCCGCCACCCTGAACATGCAGCACTTTTATCGGGTGGTTGTGGATTACTATTGGCCCCGGTAAAGACATAGCCGGAGGGGGAAAAAATGAGTGAATGCGTGCTGCAT
>DATBVZ010000719.1:0-3081 GCA_036515095.1 Cyclobacteriaceae bacterium
CGGTTTATCGCTACCGAAGTACCATGCCGATCGCGCCGGGTCAGCTTCAGGATGGCGACGAAGTACGTTACCGGATACAGGCAACCGATAATGCTGTTGCTGCAAACGAGACTACGCTTCCCGTCGCGGACTACTTCCATATCCCCGTAGAAGGACTTGCGCCATCGCGCACGTATTACATCAACGACTTTGATCTACCTTCTGATGATTTTATAGGTACCGACTTCACCATTAGACAGGAGGCAGGATTCGGGTCGCCGGCCATCCATTCCCTGCACCCCTATCCTGAGGCCGGGAGCAATAACCAGATTGATATTGCTTACCAGCTTCGCATTCCCATTATCGTCAGCAACATCGCAACATTGATGACCTTTGACGAGGTAGCTATTGTGGAACCGGGTGAAGATGGATCGGTGTTCGGCCAGCCCGAATTTTTTGATTATGTAGTCGTTGAGGGTTCGAAAGACGGAGGAGAATCATGGACGCCGTTGTCAGACGGATACGATTCCCGCGATAATCCGATCTGGCTTTCGTTGTACAACGGCGGAGGAGCCGGCAATGAAACCCATTTCAAAACACGGACGATCGATCTCCTGGATAAATTTTCACCCGGCGACGAAGTGGTTTTTCGGTTCCGCCTGTTTTCCGATGCATTTGGGAACGGCTGGGGCTGGGCAATTGACAACCTTCAGATCCAGGTAGATGATAAAGGCCCCGAAGTGCTGCACAACCACATCGATTATGTGCTGGAAGGAACCCTGAACCTTCCTCTTCCGGCAACCGTCTCGGACGATCAGCTTGTCGACAAGATCACCTTCGAATACAAGGTGGACGAACAACCGCCAGCGATCAGTGAAGCAGTGGTGTCGCAAAAGGAATCCCTGATCGATTTTGTACTTGATATAAGCGAACTCAATACGGGAAGCACCGTTTATTACCGGTATACTGCTATTGACAGCGCCGGTAATAAAACCTTTCTTCCAGGTGAAGGTTATTTTAACGTGCCTGTAATTCATTTTGCGGAATCCCTGGACCAGTATGCCAACAGCTTCGATTCCCCGTCAACGGATTTTGCCGGCAATTTTTTTCAGGTTGCTCAGCCTGACAATTTCACCAGCTCAGCAATGCACACTACGCATCCCTATCCTGCGGGTTTCGGAAGCGGTCACAAGTCTGACTTTGCGCTCACCTTACTGAAGAAGATCCGCATCAATGATACGAATCCGTATATGAAGTTTGATGAGATAGCGCTGGTTCAGCCGGCTGAAGACGGCGCTGTGCCGGGTACGCCTTCCTTTAATGATTATGTGATCGTTGAAGCCTCCAAAGACGAAGGGAAAACCTGGCACCCACTGCAGGAAGGGTACGACGCATCGTCACGAAGTGAATGGTTAGCGGCCTATGAGGCAAGCGGTTCCGTTACGGGTGAACTGTTCAGGCAAAGAGGAATTGATCTTACCGGTTCCGGTGATTTTGCCGCGGGTGACGAAATCCTCATCCGCTTCCGCTTATTTTCAGATGAATCCGATACAGGATGGGGTTGGGCTATAGGTAACCTGCACATCCAGGATGCGATCACGGGCCTTGATCCGGATGGTTTGATATCAAAACTGTTGATGTATCCAAATCCCGTTACCAGCGGCGGTACACTGATACTTGAAACGCAGACGCGAACACAAGGTCTTGTTACCTTTACCATCCTGAACAGCCAGGGCAGTTTCATGGAAGAAGGGCAGTTTACATCCGGACCGGAAGAAGACACGATTCATACGATCGCCCTTGACACCTATTCCAATGGTATGTATCTCCTGCACATGAATTTTAACGGCAAGCGGGTAACGCGTAAGTTCGTTGTTCTACGCTAGTCGTATTGCGGGTGGACCGCCACACACCAGCGCAGGGGTGAAGCCCTGTGCTCCGATCCAATCACCGCGCCACAGCAAGATCAAAACTTTGTCATCGCATAGATCTGGTCTGCTGTCAGGTGCTGTCCTTCATGTATCACAATCCGGTACCTGAAGGTGACGGACTCATTTTTCTTAACCACAAGATTCAGCTTCTCTTTGCCCTTGCTGAACGCTTCCTGTCCCAGGGGATTCACGGCAAACAGTCCGTATCCCCGGGCATGCCAGTAAGCGGGATAGCCGGGATTGTCAGGATGATCAATGATGGTGATCGACACATCGCGGTTGTCCTTCCTTCCCGTAAGGCTGACCCATGTTCCCCGCGTGGCCCAGACTTCATTGCCAGTGATACCTTCGCTGCTGACGTAGTCGCCACTCACACCATCATTATTCATCTCCTTTACTTCCGTAACATTTCCGCTATTGTCTACAAACTTTGCGGACTCATTCGAAGGTAGTTCCAGTTCCCTGGCGACACGGATCCCCAGAAAGCCATCCTTGACATCCTTAAAGGAAACATCGTCGGAAGGCGACGCGCGTAACGTGGTTGTCCTGTCGATGATGAAGTTGTCATTCGAAACGCTAAACTGGTATTGCGTGTTTTCCGTCAGCAATAACTTCTTGTCCGGTGTTTTCCATGATGCTTCAACTTCGAGGGTTGCCTTCTTTCCCGACGCCTTTTTCCGGATCACCTTGTCGTGGAAAATAGTGCCGTAGTGTGATCTCCTTTCGGGTTTGATCGCGGTGGAATTGTTCCAGAAATCGAGGCCATTTACGTATTCATAATTCAACCACAAGCCGATGTGGTGCGGGTGATCAACACGTTCTCCCGGACGCGGACCGAGCGGGTAGCCGCGCGTGACCGTAACTCCCGAAACCGTATTGATAGGATACAACACGGGTTTCATCACCGAATCGTAATGGCAATAGGCAGTAAGCATCTTACCGTTGTACAACACATCGATCTGCTTTTCGGCAGGACGGTCCCTTAATTCAAAACCCTGCCCCTGGGCAAGCGCCTGGATGCCGCAAACCAGTACAAGGCATGTTCCGAGGCTAGTGATGACAGCTCGCATGCGCATCAATATTGGAAAACCTTACCGCCAACCATAACCTCCTGGGTGGCTTCGTCGAACGTTGCCTTCATCCCGGTATGCGCCGCAGCGGTGGTCATAAT
>DATBVZ010000720.1:0-3851 GCA_036515095.1 Cyclobacteriaceae bacterium
CACTCTGCGATTATGGACTACATCAGCAGCAGTTGTTACCCGTATAGGCTTCAAACAATTCGTTGATCATTGCCTGAACCTGATTCCAGGCCTTTTCATTGATGCAATAGCAAATGGACGGACCGTCAACATTTCCCTGGATGAGCCCCGCATTCTTCAATTCCTTCAAATGTTGCGAAACCGTTGACTGGGAGAGCGGCAGTTCATCCACGATATCCCCACAGATGCAGGCCTTCTGGTTGGCCAGGTACTGGAGAATGGCTATTCTCGCCGGGTGCCCCAGCGCCCGCGTCACCGAGGCCAGTGCGATCTGCTCCGCTGTAAACCCTTCTGTTTTGGTCAGTCCCATTGAATATATTAATCGTAATATTACGATTTAAGTTTCATTATTTCCAGAAAATGTGTTGAAAAATGTGTGGACGTGCCGGTACCTGAGTTTCGACAGGCTCCCTCAACTACCGGTGCCTGAGCTTGTCGAGGGCCTGCCTACTACCCGCTGAGCCGCCTTGACTATCGCATCGGCGGTCAATCCGTATTTAGCCAAAAGTTCAAGGGGCGTTCCGCTTTCGCCGAAGCTGTCGTTGACGGCAACCATTTCTACCGGGGCAGGGTGGAAGCGGGATAGCACCTGCGCGACCGAACCGCCAAGCCCTCCGTTGATCTGGTGTTCTTCGCAGGTGACAGCACATCCTGTTTTGCGGACGGACGCAAGTATAGCTTCAACGTCGAGCGGCTTGATGGTATGAACGTTGATCACTTCAGCGCTGATCCCTGACTCCGCCAGCTTTGCCTCTGCCTCTATGGCGATCCATACCATATGACCGCACGCAAACAGGGTAACATCTTTTCCTTTGATCATTGTATCTGCTTTGCCGATGGTAAAGGGTCGATCCGCTTCCGTGAATATAGGCCAGCTCGGTCTTCCGAAACGAAGGTAGGCCGGGCCAACGTGATCGGCCAGGGCCATGGTAGCCGCTTTGGTCTGATTGTAATCGCAGGGCACAACGACTGTCATGCCCGGAAGCATCTTCATCATCCCGATATCTTCCAGTATCTGGTGGGTAGCGCCGTCTTCACCCAATGTGAGGCCGGCGTGTGAGGCGCAGATCTTTACGTTCTTGTTGGAGTAAGCGATGGACTGCCGGATCTGATCATAAACGCGACCGGTGGAGAAGTTGGCAAACGTGCCTGTGAACGGTATTTTTCCGCTGATGGACATTCCGGCGGCAATCCCCATCATGTTGGCCTCAGCGATACCTACCTGAAAAAACCGATCCGGAAACTCTTTTTTGAAATCACCCATCTTCATGGAACCGAGCAGGTCTGCGCAGAGTCCTATGACATTGGGATTCCTTCTGCCCAGTTCAAGGAGTCCGGCGCCAAAGCCGGAGCGTGTATCTTTCTTCTCTTTAAAGGTGTATTTGGTCATCTGGCGGCAGGTATGCGTTATACGTAAGGCTTTAAACTGGCGCGAAAGTCGGAAATTATTTTGTTTTCTTCCACGTTTTCCGCCCGAATCAGGAGTAATGCGTTGAAGCCCTGATCGCCGCGTCCCGCTGGTTCGGCATTCCCTAATCGAACACGGTAATATTCATTGTCTGTCCATGGGCCAACTGGAATACCTTGAAACCGGTGTACTTGCTTCCCCCGGAATCCTGGACGCGAAAGGCGACTTTATATTTTCCCGGAAGCAAGGTGAAACTGTGCCGTGATTTGTGGGGTTCCAGGTGGCACACCCATTGCTCTGTCCCGTCATCCAAAATTTCGAACAGACTGCCAAATCCGGCGGACAGGGTATTGATGTTTACCAGACCTGGCGCCGGGATTGTGATCGTGCGGGTCTTGTCTGCCTTAATAACGATCTCAACGTGGCGGCGGGGGAGTGTCAGTGTTTCAATTTCATATGTCCCGGCCAGATAGCGGAACGTTTCGTTTGCCATTTGGGCATTGAGAATATCCTTGTTTCCTTTTACCCGCACGATCACCGCAAAGCCCGCTTGCCTGCCATCCTGTTTAACAAGCAGATTACCCTGCGGCGCTGGAATAGTCACTACGTTATGTTTGCCGTTGACCAGGTTGACGTTCTTCCGGACAACCTGGGGAACCGTATTGACAACCACGGTATAGCTCAATACCGGATCTACGTTTACGGAATCCGGCCGTCCCCTTTGATCAAGGAAGTGAACAAACTCGTACGCAGCGGTACCCGTCATTTCATTCAGAAAGCTCACGTTGATGTTGGTTTCACTCGGCCTCCCGTTCCCATCCAGCAACTCCACGCTTACGCTTGTTGTTGAAAAGGTGGTCTGGATTGCCTGGTTAAGCACGTCGTTGAACGAACTCGAATTTTCGGAGTCGAAGTATTTACCGGCGCATTCCAGCACCTTTCCGCCTTCCAATCCTAATCCGATAATAAAGGGGCGCAGGAATACACCCCGTCGCTGTAGCTCGATCGAAGTCGCACACGGATCGCCCTCACAGGATTCGATACCATCGGTAATCAGTATGAGAATGTTCCGGTAACCCTGGTTCGTCGGAAAGTCGGTGGCCGCCTGAAGCAAAGAATACGTAATGGGTGTCACCCCTTTGGGTATTATCTCCGTGAGCTTTTGTATGATCTCATCGTGGTTGCGGGTGCCGAAGGGTACTTCCAGTTTGGTGTCGTGACAATTGTTTGCCTGGCGAACATACCGGTGGCCATAGACCCGGAGGGCGAGTTCGAGGTTCTCGTTGCTGCGCAGCGAGTCGACCAGCCGGGTCAATATTCTCTTGGCGACATCGATGCGCGATTCCCCATTGTGCCAGATCCCCATCATCGAACCGGATCCATCCAGCAGGAAAAGGATCCGTGTACGTTCCGGGATTTTCTGCTGGACTTCTTTCTGGCCTTCGGCGGCATGCGGGAAGCTGAATCCGGCAAGCAGGAAAAGAATGGTCAAATGGCGTAGAAAACGCACGTAAAAGAAGATTGCGATTTGTTTCAATGGCTATAACGAACAGAAATTTAATTACTTGCCCGGCTTACACAACGTTCCGGCTGCTTTATGTTCCGGGTTGTGCCCCGAAAATGCATGTCAGGCTGCAACAAGGCCCTTATGCAAGTGGGTAGCCTGAAAAGCTGCAATAAGAATGCCGGACGCACCATGGCGTTGGCCGTTGCTTCGGGATTTGGGCCGAAAGTGCATGCGGAACGGATGCTAGTAGTCGCCGAGGGTTTCTTCCAACTGAGCCAGGGCCTGCTCAAGTTGTTCATCGTCGGGCGCAATCCCGTGCCATTTGTGAGATCCCATCATAAAATCGACACCGTTGCCCATTACGGTATTCATCACGTTGAGTACAGGCTTTTCTCTTTTGGCAAGCGCCTTTGCATTTTCAAGCGACCGGATTGTTTCGCCGAGGTCGTTGCCGTTGAATTCCTGAACTTCCCATCCGAAGGCTTCGTATTTTTTACGCAAGTCCCTGAGGTCCATTACCTGCCTGGTCGGTCCGTCTATTTGCTGGCCGTTCTGATCGATTGTTGCGATGAGATTGTCTACCTTGTGGTGAACCGCGTATGTTGCAGCCTCCCATATTTGCCCTTCATCCTGTTCGCCGTCACCCATTAGCACAAAAACAAAGCGGTCGTCATTATTCAGTTTCTTTGCCTGGGCGGCACCGATGGCTACCGAAAGCCCCTGACCTAGCGAACCCGAAGCAATCCGGATGCCTGGCAGATGTTCATGGGTGGCCGGGTGTCCCTGCAGCCGGGAGTTGATCTTCCGGAAGGTGGACAACTCTTCCACCTTAAAGTACCCTGCCCGTGCCAGGGTTGCGTACCAGACCGGTGAGATATGGCCGTTGGAGAGAAAGAA
>DATBVZ010000721.1:0-6895 GCA_036515095.1 Cyclobacteriaceae bacterium
AAGCTTCCTTCCGGAAAGGGGTTTCGGAAAGGCGCGTCAACCTGATCGGACTGGTGATAATCATCAATGGCCCGCTGAAATATTTCGTAGCACTGATCGGCATTCAGCATAACAGGGCACAATTTAAAGAATTTGAGTAATAGCATATTCTCCTTGAGATCAGTCACTTAGGAATATTTTGCAGAAATCCCGCGGCGACTGGGGTAGAATTGGTTTCGACTGTCATACCCTCAATGCCACAAACCCGTAAATTCGTTGACTTGTTTACCGGCTATGGCCCTCACATCATTTACGATGAGGATATAGGCGACCGTTCGCATCTCCGGATATGGTGGGGTG
This sequence comes from Cyclobacteriaceae bacterium, assembly GCA_036515095.1. Lineage (GTDB taxonomy): Bacteria > Bacteroidota > Bacteroidia > Cytophagales > Cyclobacteriaceae > ZC4RG29. The sequence continues at coordinate 340 of DATBVZ010000721.1, forward strand.
GAAAGATAGGTGTCCGGTTTCTTTGAGCGGATACTCATTTAAGCCGATGCCGACACCGATATGGAATCAGGCCGTCGCCCCAATTCCTTCAACAGGCGGGCATGTCCGCGCAACGCATGCGCAAAAGTGGGCAATGACTTATAGGGGATATTGAACTCCGATGCCGTTGCCTGGACTATTTCGGATAGTTTCCTGTAGTGTACGTGACAGACCGTGGGAAACAAGTGATGTTCGATCTGGTAGTTCAGTCCGCCGACATACCAGGTTAAGAGCCGGCTCTTATTTGCAAAGTTCGTTGTTGTAATTACCTGGTGGATCGCCCAGTTATTTTCGATATTCCCCGTGCTGTCAGGCATGGGGAACTCCGTACCTTCAACCACGTGGGCGGGTTGAAAGATAACGGCTAAAATAAAGCCGGCCACATAATGCATGGCAAAGAAACCAATCAAAACCTGCCACCAGGCAAAAGTAAGGATCAGGATCGGGATGACGAGGGTATAGGTGATGTATGCGACTTTAGTGACGATCAGGATCATCCATTCTTTGCCGGTTTCGCTGCGTTGTTTTTTTACCAATCCATCCTTATCGTATTTTAAGAGCCGGTTAAAATCCTTTACAAATACCCAGGCGATGGTCATGAACCCATAGATAAACCAGGCATATACATACTGAATCCGGTGAATGGGTTTCCAGGAGGAATGGGGGGTCATACGCAGGATGCCCCTTGGACTAATATCTTCGTCCGCATCGTGGATATTTGTGTAAGTGTGGTGCAGCACATTGTGTTGTACTTTCCAGTTGAATGCATTGCCACCCACGATATTGAGGGAATATCCGAGAAGGTTATTAACCCACTTCTTTTCGGAATACGCGCCGTGATTGGCATCATGCATCACGGAAAGTCCGATACCCGCAATCCCGGCACCCATCAGCAGGCACAAACCCAGTGCTGTCCATGGGTCGATAATTGTGCCGCTCAGGATCAACAGCAGCGGAAGAAAGTAGAGGGAAAACATGAAGATGGTTTTGACGACCATTTCGCCGTTGGCGTGCCTCGTCGACCTTCGCGCCTTAAAGTATTCGTTGGCTCGCCTGTTTAAGGTGGCGTAGAAACCCTGGTCACGCGAGGAGAAATGAATATTCGGGTATGCCTTCATGGGAAGTATTGAGGTTAGTGCCTTCCCGGAAACGGCCCTTACTCTGGGGAAAACAATTTTTTTATCGTGTGAAGATACCGATAATACGAGCCGGTGTCAATTGACTGGTAAGAAAACAGGCAAGATTGCATTACAATTCCGCGAGGATGGTCTTTCCGGCAATGGTCTTGTCGCCCATGGAAACGCGCACCGTGGCGTTGGTGGGTAAGAACACATCCACTCTTGATCCGAACTTGATAAATCCAAACTCTTCGCCCTGGTTTACGCGCTGACCCTCCTTCACGTAACATTTAATGCGCCGGGCCACAGCGCCCGCGATCTGCCGGATAAGGATTTCCACCCCGTTTGCCATCTTCACAACGAGCGTTGTTCGTTCATTTTCAATACTTGATTTTGGATGCCAGGCCACCAGGTACTTCCCGGGATGATACATGTAGAGGCTTACGATGCCACCTACGGGGGTCCGATTGACGTGCACATTTACCGGCGACATGAAGATCGAGATCTGCTTTCTTCTCTCGTGGAGATATTCATTTTCTTCTGTTTCTTCTATTGCCACCACACGACCATCTGCAGGCGCCAGTACGTGCGTTTCATTCTTTTCAACGTTAACCGATGGACTTCTGAAAAACTGGAGGACGGCCAGGTACAGAGCAATACTCACAGCTATGGCAATACTGTGCACCGTATTTTCGGCGGGTAAGAAATAGACGAGCAACCAGTTCGCGGCGAACAAAATTATCAACAAAACAAAAAGTATGGTCCGGCCTTCCTTGTGTATCGTCATGAGCTTTAAGGCTTTAAATAAAAACAGCAAGCGTGAAAGCCTGCCGTTCAAAGTTAGGAATAAAAAAATAAGGATTGAAGGGTTCCCTCCTACGCTCGCATTGTGCCTTTTAGGGACGGTTGTTATTGTGCCGGCAGAACTGTTCTAATTACAGCTTATGCGAGCTTCGGCGGGCAAAGGAAGAATTGAATAGAGGACCCCTCCAAGGTAAACACATAAACACATCAACACCTAAACACATTAAAAGCCTCCTCTGTATTTATAGGTCTTGGCCACTTTATCGATGGCTACCATGTAGGCTGCGATACGCATGGGCACTTTGTATTCGTTGGCAATTTTGAAGACCGTGTTGAAAGCATCCTTCATGATCCGGTCAGACCTTCGGTTTACCCGGTCCGCCGTCCATTTGTATCCCAGGCGGTTCTGGATCCACTCGAAGTAGGATACCGTAACGCCGCCCGCATTTGCCAGAATATCGGGGACAACCATGATCCCTTTATCATTGATGATGCTGTCAGCCCTTGAGGATGTAGGCCCGTTCGCACCCTCGACAATGAGTCTTGCCTGGATGCTGCCGGCATTCGAACTGTGAATGACATCTTCGGTAGCGGCCGGCACAAGAACATCCACGGAGAGGTCGAGCAGCTCTTCATTGGTAATCCGGGTTGCTTCCGGAAATCCTTCCAGCGTTCCTTTACGGGAATCACGGTATTCCATAGCCTTATCGATATCAATCCCCTTTTCGTTGTAGTAACCCCCGGACAGATCACTAATGGCCTGCACCATCAGCCCTCTGTCGTGCAATAGCTTAGCAGCCCAGAAGCCCACATTCCCAAATCCCTGGACAGCACAGGTCGCTTTGTACGGGTTGATTTTCAGTTTTTCCATAGCTGCCATGGCAGAGACCATGACACCGCGACCGGTTGCTTCTGTTCTGCCCAGCGATCCACCCAATACGATTGGTTTCCCGGTTACTACCGCATTGACCGTCATGCCGCGCATCTTGGAGTACTCATCCATGAGCCAGGCCATTTCACGGGGACCGGTACCCATATCGGGGGCGGGGATGTCCTGATCGGGACCGAAGATATGGAACATGGCTGTCGTATAAGCCCGGGTAAGCCGTTCGATTTCTCCGGAAGACATTTCGCGCGGATTGCAGGTGATCCCACCTTTTGCGCCACCGTAGGGTATATCCACCACTGCACATTTCCAGGTCATCCAGGCTGCAAGCGCCTTTACTTCGTCCAGGTTCACCAGGGGATCATACCGTATTCCGCCCTTGGATGGCCCCAGTATGTTGGAGTGTATAACGCGGTAACCTTCAAAGACCCTGATGCTGCCGTCATCCATAGTCACCGGCAGTGAAACAATTACCTGCTTGGTTGGTGATTTGAGCACATTGTAGATCTCTTCTTCGAGTCCCAGAATCTGCGAGGCGACATGGAAACGGGACATCATTGCCTCAAAAGGATTCTCGCGATCTTTGAGGGGGGCGGGTTCAATATAAGCCATACAACAGAATTGACAGTTAGCTCGGAAAAATCATTTTCCGATGTTCTCAAACGGTTGCAAAGATAACCAAATTCACTTCATGGGGCCGGAAATCAGCACCAGCCTGTGGGTTATATTATGGGGTCAGGTTGCTCATAATGCCCCATGAAATTTTACGTCACGCGGCTTTTCAGAATTTTGTATGGAAAATCGTGAGGACCTCCTGTTTAGTTTCTTCCGGCAGTTTATTTTCCGATTTTACCGGTTGGCGTCGAACACGGAAGGTGGAGCAGCCGCAGGACTTCTTCAGATAATCTCAAGGTAAGCAAGTATAAATGGAATGGCGAGCAATAATCCGTCAAACCGGTCCAGAAAACCACCATGCCCCGGAAGGGCGGCGCCGGAATCCTTGATTTCGATGCTTCTTTTCAGCAGTGATTCGATCAGGTCGCCAAAGGTGCCACCCACAATAATGATAAGGCTGATAACCGCCCACTGCAGCTGACTTAACGCGTCGAAGTACTGAGCAAGGCCGTACGCGATGAGCAGCGCCAGCAGCGCTCCTCCAAAGAAACCCTCCCAGGATTTTTTTGGTGAGATACGCTCAAATAATTTATTCCTGCCAAAGAACGTGCCGGCAAAATAAGCACCGGTGTCACTGGCCCAAAGGATCAGCAGGCAACCCAGGATGATGTCATGCCGGTATGTGCCACCGTGAAAAGCCACTGCATTCAACAGCGAAAAAGGTACCGACACGTAAAAGATTCCCAGGAAAGTATAGGCGATGTTGGTGAACGGTTTCCTTTCAAACTTCTTGTACAGCTTGATCATATAAACAAATGACACCAGAGGGAAAAGCAAATAGTAATATTTGCCGGGGAGTATGCCGCTCTCGATAAAGAACGATATAGTAAAAATGCACAATCCGCAAAGGGTACCAAATGACTTCAGCGGGATCATTCCATCCAGTCCCGCCAGTTTGTAGAATTCAAGCAGCGACAACACGCATATACCCAGGAAAATAGCGAAGTAAGTCCACTCGCTAACGCTGACTGCGGCTATGATCAATGCAGCTCCGGCAATGCCGGTGGCTATGCGTTGACTCAGGTTGGAGTAGTTGGATGAGCCCGGCACTTATCTTATGATGTGTATACCATGTAGACCCCAGATTATCTGCTGATCAGTTCGGATCGGGTGTTGTAAAATTTCCTGAAATAGAACAACAGCAAAAGCGTGAGTGCAGCGCTGAGCATCAGCGCCGGTCCAGGCAGCGATTCGGTTTCTTCGAGCGGGATAGAGAGATCTCCACGTTGATAAAAGTACAGGCTCAATACCACGAAGCAGTTATTGACAAAATGTGCAAGAATCGCAATGACGAGGCTTCCCGACCAGTAGTACATGTATCCGAACAACGATCCCAACAATAACCTTGGAAAAAACCCGAAAAACTGAAGGTGAAAAGCGCTGAAAAGCAGGGCTGCCAGCCATACGGCGGCATGAGCATTTTGCGTGAGACGGTACAGTTCATTTTGAATGAGACCGCGAAATACAAGTTCCTCTCCGATAGCAGGGATCACGGCAATGACGAGCAACGCGACGAACAATTCACCCGTGGACGAAAAATTGGTCAAGAATGCGGTCAGTTCGATGCGATGGTCCTCGTTCAGGCGCGCCCATTCCTCAATGCCCTTTAACGTCTCCGGCAGATGCAACCCCGCATTCCACTCAACAAGCCATGAATTGATACCTATGAAGGACACCACGATCACCGGCGTAAGAAGTACTGGTATCCAATAAAGTTGAAGCGGGATGAACAGTGAGCGAACGGATCTGCCAAAAGCTTTTAGCAAAAGGACGGGAGTGACAATAAGCCCGATAAGGGTAGCAGAGCCCTGCAAAACGTAAAGCGGCAACTTAATATCGGGATGCTCCATGGGATTCTGGAGGGCCTCGGCGAGATCAACCATGCTGCCCTCATAGAAAGGAAGTGTGACCAGGAAGCCTACAAGTGGTCCGACCACAACGAATCCCAGGCACACGCCGATCAAAAGCAGGATAAGCGTGACAAAAGGACTTCTGCTGTGATCGCCCGTTTCGAACATCGTATAAATGAATTAACTTTGCGGACAAATATGGTGAAAATCGGGAACATAGAACTTGGGAAATTCCCTTTGCTGCTGGCGCCAATGGAGGATGTAAGCGATCCACCATTCCGGGCGGTATGCAAGGAAAACGGCGCGGATCTGATGTACACGGAGTTCATCTCTTCAGAGGGTCTGATCCGCGATGCAGCCAGGAGCAAACAGAAACTCGATATTTTCGAATACGAGCGACCCATCGGTATCCAGCTGTTCGGAAGCGATATCGATCACATGCGACAATCGGCGGAGATTGCCACGCAGGCAAACCCCGATCTTATCGATATTAATTATGGCTGTCCCGTAAAAAATGTGGCCTGCCGCGGCGCCGGTGCTGCACTATTGCAGGATATCCCAAGAATGGTCGGCATGACTGCAGCCGTCGTGCGCGCGACGCACCTTCCCGTTACCGTCAAAACACGGCTGGGGTGGGATGATCGGACCAGGAATGTTGAAGAAGTAGCCGAACGGTTACAGGATGTAGGCGTGACTGCGCTGACTGTACATGGTCGAACACGCGTACAGATGTACAAGGGTAATGCCGATTGGGAGCTGATCGGACGAATAAAAGACAATCCACGAATACACATTCCTGTTTTCGGGAATGGCGACGTAGACCACCCCGAAAAAGCGCTGGAATGGAAGAATAGGTTTGGTGTGGATGGCATAATGATCGGACGCGCCTCAATCGGGAATCCCTGGATCTTCAATGAGATCAAGGAATACTTGCATACAAGACAACACGCAGCACCACCGGACATGACGGAACGCGTCGCCGTTGTGAAAAAGCACCTTGACTTCTCCATCCGGTGGAAGGGCGAAAGAACGGGCGTGCTGGAAATGCGGCGACACTACTCGAATTATTTCAGGGGAACTCCGGATTTCAAACCCTTCCGGATGAAATTGATATCCCTTACTGAAGCAGGGGAGATCCATTCGGTGCTGGATGAGATCGCGGCCTGTTACGAAACTGTCCTGTC
>DATBVZ010000722.1:0-3814 GCA_036515095.1 Cyclobacteriaceae bacterium
TGGTATGGCATCGAATCATCCGGCCGCGAAGCGATCCGTGAAGGGATCGGGTTGTTGAATAAGCATTTGCTTGGGAAAAAGGAGTAGGCCCTCCTTCGCTCGATTACGGTTTCAATTTGTAGATCGATTATGCAAAGTAGACTGAGGCTTTGGGGGAGGCGAATTGAGCTACGGACGCTTGCGCCAAAGCTTCAGCGTCGGAGCACGGGCAAAGCAGTAGGCAGTCGGCAATAGGCAAAGCTGCCAGAACGTTTTGGAGTATACAGAATACTTTGGCAGGGTGGTTGAGCGATGCGCAAGCTAAATAATGTAGTTCACTGGCTTAACGATAATTCATTGTTTGCTTTGCTATTGCCTGTTGGTTACTGCCTACTGAAACTGGCTTCACAAAACTTCTTCAACCTTCAATCCTTCAACTCTTCAATTCTTCAACTCTTCAATTCTTCAACTCTTCAACTCTTCAATCCTTCAACTCTTCAACTCTTATTTCGTGATACTCCAGCGCCCATTCTACCATAAAGCGCACCCGTAAGGGAATGATCTTGTAGACGATCAATTCCGGGTTATCCACCGAGCCCAGAAAGAGTTGCAGTAGCCGGTTAGCATTCCATATAGCCTCCAGTAAGGCCTTGTCATGCACCACCTCAGCCCTACCGGTGATCCTAACCTGGTTGTGATCTTCGTCCACATAACACAATTCAACCCTGGGGTTCGCTTCGATCTCACCGGTCTTCCCATAGCTCTTCAGATTGGCTACGTACACGACAAATCCTTCCGTGCGTACGGGCGAGACCGGACGCACGCGTGGCTGATCACCATCCATTGTCGCAAGCATGGGAAAGCGGACCTTCTTCACAAGCTCCGCCGCCCGTTGCGCTACCGTTGATGGATCAATGGATTCCGGTGTTGGTTTGCTCATATAATTGCGCCTGTTTGGAAGGAAACACTATTGCCGATTGCATTGCCGAATAAAAAGAAATTGGTGTTGATTTGCAACGAAGGTTTTAGCATGATCCGTTTGTCCCGTATATTGATATTCCGAAATTGACAATATCTCATGCGCCTTCTTTTCCTGTTCATTGGACTGGCGGCAATAGTGCTCGTGTCGTTCTTTCTCCTCGGCGATAGCCTGATGAACGCATTTACACAGGAAGGCACTGTCACCTGGCTCACGAAATATGGTTCCCGGGCATGGGCAGCGGCCATCCTGCTGCTGGCGACCGATCTGATACTACCCATTCCTGCAACACTGGTCATGGCAGCGCTGGGATACCTGTATGGCCCGCTGGGAGGTGGACTCATCAGCGCGGGTGGCTCATTTGTATCGGGAGCATTGGGCTATTGGCTTTGCCGTTTACTCGGCGAAAAAGCCGCTTTGTGGTTGTTGGGAGCTCACGACTATGCGCGGGCAAGGCGGATGTCAGGTACTATCGGCGGCTGGCTGGTGGTGCTTTCCCGGTGGCTGCCGGTATTTCCGGAGGTTATCGCCTGCATCGCCGGTCTCACCCGTATGCCTGCGGGCCATTTTCACCTCGCCCTTGCCTGTGGTTCCATCCCGCTTGGCTTTACCTATGCATGGGTCGGACACACAGGCGTTGCACATCCCCTTGCGGCAATTGCTCTCAGCGCCGGACTGCCTCCTCTCATTTGGTTTGCAATACGGAAAATATTCCGGTCGCCATTCCTGGAAGAGCCCGGTCATCAGAAATCGGATGGCGCGTTGACGGATATGAAGTAATCCGGTGATGTAAAACGACGTAACGAACAGGCACTATGGACAATGGGTTTCATCGCATCAGCAGAAGAGCTTTAATTTCATGGAATAAAATGAAATCTTCTGCATTCTATTTTCTTATTTCCGGAATTTGCTGCAGTGCCACGCTGAGCGCGCAGGAGGCAGGTAATGCGTCACCTCGTAACCAGACCAGAACAGACAAATTCACTGTGGAACCTCCTACCCTGGTCTGCGCAGGATTCCAATGGACCATTTCCGGCGACGAAAACAGAAATGCCAGCGTTACCGTACAATACCGCAAAAAAGGCGGGCAAGCCTGGCTTGAAGCTTTGCCGCTGTTGCGCATCGGCGGAGAACACATTTACGGTCATGAACAACGATGGCTCTACACCACCCCGCACAAGTTTGCCGGAAGCATTTTTAATCTTGAGCCGGGTACACAGTATGAATGCAGGTTTCATCTATCAGACCCTGACGGCGTGCTCGGAGAAAGCCGGCATAACGTCGTGGTGAAGACGAAAGATGAACCGATACCCTACGAGAACGGCCGTGTATATCATGTTTATCCCCCGGACTACCAGGGTCCTAAAGAAAGCCCTGCATTTACCGGATTGAATGAAGCTTATTATGGCGGTGGCAATACAGGCGACTGGTGGCTCGTTCCCGAACCGCGCGTAGAGGCCGGCGACATCATCCTGGTTCATGCCGGTACGTACAAAGGCGACCGGCTGAATTATGTCGACCCCCTTGCACTTAACTTTCATGGTGCCTATGTACTTACGCAAAAGGGTACGCCTGAAAAACCAATCACCATCAAAGCGGCAGGTGACGGCGAAGTGGTCTTCGACGGCGACGGCGCGTACAGACTGTTCGATGTGATGGCCGCCGACTACCATTATTTTGAAGGACTCACCATACGCAACACGCAAATTGCGTTCTATGCAGGGTTGAAAAGAGTAATGGGCAGCAGCGGACTGACTGTAAAAAACTGCAGGATCGAGGATGTGGGTATCGCCGTTATGACCCATAGCGCTGATTCGAAGGACTTTTACATTGCCGACAATGTAATGATCGGAAGGCATGACCCGGACACGCTGATCGGCTGGTATGGATTCGAGAATCCATCTCCCCTCACTTCCTACTACGCCATAAAGGTCTATGGGCAAAGTCATGTCATTTGTCACAATTCCATCTCCTTCTTTCATGATGGCATCTGCGTGGATACCCATGGGCTGCCCGAACCCGGTAAGGACTGCGTGTCAATCGATATTTACGGCAATGATATCTTCAACACTTCCGATGATTTCATCGAGGCAGACGGCGGGGTTCACAACATCCGTGTATTCGGTAACCGGGGTTTCAATTCGTATCATGCGGGCCTGAGCGCACAGCCCGTGTTTGGAGGACCCGTTTATTTTATTCGCAATATCTGCTACAACATCCCCGGCACGGCCCTGAAGTATATGATACGTCCGGCAGGCATTTTCACCTATCAAAATACCTTTATCGCCGAAGCAAGCATTAGTATTTTCTCCAACGGGCATTTCAGGAACAACCTGTTTATCGGTCCGGGCGAAAGTCGTCCTTCCCTGAGTGCCGCGACCACCACCAACTACTCTACGCTTGACTATAACGGATACCGCACGAAAAAGGGCGGGCGTGTAAAATACAGGTGGGCACATCCGTCCCACGATTCATTGAATCAGGCCGATGAAAAGGAATTGACCGTAGTCGAGGCCACGAACTTGAAAGAATTCAGCCGGAAGACTGGATTGGAATCGCACGGCGTTGAACTTGACGAAAGTATTTTTGAGAACGTGCCCCTGCCTGATCCCCAAAAAAGAGGAGCCGTTTATCCCGTTGCTGGCTATAACTTTCGATTAAAGAAAGACAGCAAGGCCATTGACGCGGGATGCATCCTTCCCAACGTTACGGATTCGTTTACAGGAAATGCTCCGGACCTCGGCGCCCTGGAATACGGTCAGGAGCTACCGGTTTATGGCCCGAGGGAGGAGCGGTAGTTATCACCCATTTCTCCTATCTTTAGCGGATGCAGCTAAGTCCGCTTGACTGGTGGGT
>DATBVZ010000723.1:0-6786 GCA_036515095.1 Cyclobacteriaceae bacterium
TACGTGATGGTATGAAATCCACGGTAGCCGGATACTCCTTGTTCTGATATCCATGCTGAGCGTGTCGGGTTGTTTTTCGCGGCCTTACTTGTATGTAATACTCAACAGCAAAACGCAAAAGAACGAGTTGCCTCCCATCGCGGGGGCATTCTGATTCTGCAGGGCGATCACGATGCGGAAATGATTGGCAATGATCCTGCCGTGGCGGCGGGTGTTTTGAGCTATGAGGTGAAAAAGTGGTGGGTGGCTGAGGGGGCTTTTTGTGAAACGGGTATTAGGCGCGATTAGTCTCCGTTACCCGGAGGGTTGCAAACGGGAAATCGCGGAAAACCTGCCAGAGTTTTCCGGTGTGTTTAAGCAACGTTATCTCCCCGACCTGAAAGTCTGCATTAAATGCTTTTTCCCTGAATTCCTCCCATGCTTTTTCGAAGTTTGGCTTCTTCAAATCCCGGAAGGCCAGGGTCACGTGAGGATAGAACGGCTGTTCCTTATAGCTCGCATTATACAAGTTCAACTCCTTTTTGCAAAACTTGTGCAGTTGCAACTGCAGTGTATTTAGTTCCTCACTGGTTTCAACATCGATGAAAATGACTTTTGGCGAAAAGCAGGAGAAGTTTCTCAGGCGGAGTTGAAACGCAGCCTGCCGGCTTGTAAAATCATTGAGCCTTTCCGTTAATTCGTCCTCTTTTTTTTCTTTCCATCGAAATGGCATATGCAATGTGACATGAGGCGGGGAATTGAGGGAGGCCTTGCTGTGGTACGTGTCGCGAAAGTAAACCTTCAGTTTCAAGGCTTCCTCAAATACCGGAGGAGGGGGAATGATGGCTATAAAATAAAGACTTGATTTGTCTGGTACTTTCCGTGGCATGTCCTTTCCGATAAAACGGGAAATTCGAAAACAAAACGTTTATCTAATAATCTTTGGCCGAAAAACTTCGGTTTTTCGGGGTTCTGCACGCGTGTATGACGGCGCGTTTGAGGGTGTCGGCATGGACGCCCTGCTTCCGTTGGCCATTACAAAATATTGACGCAGGCGTAGTGATGAAGCGGTCCGATTTACTACTTTTATTACAATTAACCTGAACTTATGGGCGACATCGACTATGCCGGCTTTTGGCTGCGTGCAGTAGCTTTTATCATTGACGCCATCGTGCTGTCGGTAATCTACCTTCTCCTTATCATCCCACTATATGGTGCGTTTGTTCCCGATCAATATTATGAGAATCCAAACTCCGGCTCAGCCATTGAAGATGTTCCCGTACTAAGTCTCCTCCTTCCGGTTGACTTTTCCCAGCTCATCCTGGTGCTTGTTGCGATTTTTTACTTCACGGTCATGGAGGCGTCGCGTCATCAGGCCTCACTTGGAAAGATTGCTTTGGAGCTCAAGGTGACGGATGCGAGTGGAGGACGCCTGACCTTTTCAAAAGCCATGTTGCGAAACGCCTCGAAAATGATTTCGTTGCTGTTACTGATGATTGGTTATGTCTTTGCTGCTTTCACAAAAAGGAAGCAGGCCCTGCACGACCTTATCGCAGGAGCCGTCGTCATCAAAAAATGAAACAGGATCCGCCTTATTTACAATGCTTTTTCAGGAGGGCCTTTGCCTCGGTTGATCCCAGATCATCGGCTTGCTTGAGATCGAGGCAGGCATCGTATTGATTGTTCATTGTTATTTTTACGAGGGCCCGCTGGTAGTACGTCTCCGGGTCTTGCGGATAGAGCTCAATGGAGGACGTATAATCTTCCACCGCACCGGTGAAATCCTCTTTCTCGGTTCTGCTGAGGGCGCGGTTGTCGTAATATACAGGATTGGTGTCATCGAGTTCGATGGCCTTGGTGTAATCGGCAATAGCGCCGTCCTGGTCGTCCAGGTTGTATTTTACTACGCCACGCAGATTGTAGGTTTCCGGTTCCCCGGGATCGAGTTCAATGGCTTTGCTGTAGTCGTCCAGCGCTCCTTTGTAATCTTCCTTTGCGCTACGGGCCAGGGCGCGGTTTTCAAACTTCAGGGGATCTGCAGGATCCTGCTTGATCGCCGTAGTATAATCGGAAATGGCCTGATCAATATTCCCTGAACTATAATAGGCGACGCCCCGGTAATTGTAAAGGGAGGCGTCAGTCTTATCCAGTTCAATGGCCCGGGTGTAGTCATCGATAGCGCTGACAAATTCACCCAATTCCGCTTTAAGTACCCCGCGGTTGAAATACTTGTCGGCATCGGGAGGCCCAAGTTCCAGCGCCTTGGAGAAATCGAAATATGCTCCCTGAAGGTCCTCCATGTTATATTTGGCAAGTCCGCGGTTGGTGTACGCATCCGTGAAGGTGGCGTCAATCCGGATAGCCCGGTCGAAATCGCGAATGGCACCTTCATCATCGCCGAGGTACATCTTTGCCTCACCACGGTTATTCAGGGCGTCTGCAAAAGTGGAATCGGACTCAAGTGCAAAATTGAAGTCACCGATTGCCCCATAATAATCTTCAAGGCCCATTTTGGCTTTGCCCCGAAGGTTAAGCGCGGTCTTGTTTTTTGGGTTAGCGTCAAGAATCTTCGTCAGGGCCGCTTTGCCATCCTGATAGTCGCCGTTCTGTACTTTTTGCCGGGCGGCATCCAGCTCATCTTGTTGCGCCAGCAACACCGGACACCCGGATAACAGGAAAAAAAATACTGCGATTGCCTTTTCCATAGGTTGAAGTTAGGATAGCAAATTTAGTCTATTTTATCGCCAGCTTAAAATGGTTGCAATTCGTTCTTATCCGCTGCTTGCTGTACCACCTTGTACAAAGGTATGACTGCTCATGCCGCGGAACGGCAGCCTGTCCGTTTGGAAAAGACCAGTTAAACATCATATTTCCCGATCACCTTTTTTACATCTTATACAAGTGGATAATTTCTAATTTTCAGGAAAATTCCGCCAAATGAAAAAAGGTCTCACCGTTGTATTTGCACTATCCCTGTTATCATTAGTGTCCTGCGCCCAAAATATGGACTTTGAGGAGTATGATCCGCCTTCGACGCTGGTAACGCCGGAGCACAAACTTACCCGCGCCAAGTACCCCTTCATTGATGTACACAATCACCAGTCCGGTATGGCCAATCAGGACCTTTCTACGCTGATTGCCGCGATGGATAAATTGAACATGGTGGTCATGGTCAACCTCAGCGGAAGACGAGGGGATGGGGATCAGCTCAGGGCCGCGCTCAGGAATGTGAACGAGCATTACCCCACACGGTTTCTGGTCTTCACCAATATAGACTTCAGCGGGATAGATGATCCCCAGTGGGCGGGCCGCGTGACCCGGCAACTTGAGGAGGAAGTAAAACTGGGCGCCTCCGGGCTGAAGATTTACAAGAGCCTGGGGATGAATACACGCGACAGCAAAGGGAACCGCGTGAAGATTGATGATCCGCGGATCGCACCCGTCTGGGAGAAGTGCGGAGAGCTTGGCATACCGGTTCTCATTCATTCCGCCGATCCCAAACCATTCTGGGACCCGATGGACGAGAATAACGAACGATGGCTGGAATTGAAAACACGGCCGGGCCGCAAGCGCGGCGATACGGACCCTGCGCCGTGGCAGACTATCATGAGCGAGCAGCATGCTATTTTCAGAAAACATCCCAATACCAAATTCATCAATGCGCATCTGGGATGGTATGGAAATAACCTGCAGAAGTTAGGCGAGCTGATGGATCAGTTCCCGAACATGTACACAGAGATCGGCGCTGTGATTGCGGAGTTAGGCCGGCAACCACGGGTAGCAAAGGATTTCCTGATCAAATACCAGGACCGTGTAATGTTCGGGAAGGATTCATGGGTACCGGAAGAATACGCAACGTATTTCCGTGTACTCGAGACTGCCGATGATTATTTTCCCTACCACAAAAGGTACCATGCATTTTGGCGCATGTACGGACTGGATCTCCCGGACGAAGTATTGAAAAAGATATACTACAAGAATGCCATAAGGGTCATTCCGAATATTGATGCCAGCCTGTTTCCAAAATAGAAGGGTCCGACGATTCTATGAAATCAACGGACCACAACCGGCTCGGCTTTCAGACCCTGCTTTGAATCCTGGCCTTGAATTTTGTCAACTGCATTCGCAAGGCGTTCGTGGCGAGGTCAGTAGCCTCTTCGAATGTCCGGGCTTTCTCCGTAGCAAAAAGACGATGTCCAGGGACATTTAATTTTATTTCAACGGTCTTGTTTTCGAAACCCTCGTTATTGAGTCGAAGAAAAACTTCCCCGTCTACCATTCTGTCGTAGAACCTCTCCAGCTTGGTCATTTTTCGTTGTATGAAACCAATGAGTTTGCGATCTGCGTCAAAGTGAATGGAATGAACCTGAAACTTCATAGCTGTAAAAAGTTAAAAGTGAGACAATAAACTACATGACCGCCTTAGCTTCATTCGTGCAGTGCGGCCGGACCTGGTAATGTTTCCTGTTACATAGGGTACACTTTGGTTCTACATGTATTCATGCTTTCGGATGAGCCTGATCGAATACTTTTTTGAGTTTCTCCAATGAATTGTGCGTATAGACCTGGGTAGCAGCCAGGCTGCTGTGACCGAGGAGGTCTTTGACCGCATTTATTTCAGCTCCTTTATTCAACAAGTGCGTTGCATACGTATGACGCAACACGTGTGGACTTCTTTTTTCAACGGCCGTCCGGCCCAGGTAGCTTTTCACAATCCGGTATATCATCATCGGGTAACAAGGTCCACCTTTGCTGGTAACGAACAGGAGCCCGTGCGGCAATTTTTCTACGGATTTGTTCCTCACTTCACAATACTGGTCAATTAAGGATACGATGCTTTCGGGGAAAGGGATTACCCTTTCCTTGTTTCTTTTACCTAAAACTTTGAGGACACAATTTTTCCGGTCGACCTGCGTTTCCTTCAATTGAATTAATTCAGACAGGCGAATCCCTGTCGCATAAAACAATTCCAGGATCAGCTGACCTCGCTTTCCATCGAAGTTGTCTTCGAATTGGCCGGTATCGAGAAGCGATAACATTTCGCCCTCTCTTACGAAGTCAGGAAGTTTCTTTTTCGTCTTCAGCATGCTGATCCTGCGCATGGGATCCTTTTCGATCCCGCCCTGTGCGCGAAGGAATTTATAGAAAGTCCGGAGGCAGGCAATCTTGCGGTTTATTGAGGGGGGTTGCTGATGCAGTCCTACCAGGTTAATGATCCAGGCCCTGATTATGCTGAAGCTGGCCGAGTCAATTTTCTCACCCGGGAATGTCACGCTTACGAAATCCTCAAATTGCTGAAGGTCGCTTCGGTAGGCCAGAAGCGTATTGGGGCTTACCCGTTTTTCGTACCTAAGGTATTTCAGGAAGGATTCTTTCATGCTGCTCGCTACCACCCCGGGTAGAGGCAATGTAAAAAAATAATCCCCTCCGGGAAAGACTCAGGAAGGGAGTTTTGTATAAAATGGGAGCAGCCGGAGATCCGAATCTTTTTTGCCGGAGCGGCTACCCGACTTCATTCAACCGCTGTTTTTCCCGGTAAACGGCGCGAATAATTTCATTTCTGCGCCTTACAGAGGGTTTTTCGTACGAAGTCCTTGAGCGGAGTTCTTTCAAAACACCGGTTTTCTCAAATTTCTTCTTAAAGCGCTTCAGGGCCTTGTCAATAGACTCGTTTTCTTTTATGTTGACTATGATCATTCTCCAAATAATATTAGGGCTGCAAATATACTGAATTCAGGGCAAATTCTGCAAGCCTACTTTAGCACGGATCGTGCGATTACGATCTTCTGTATTTCTGAAGTTCCTTCTCCGATGGTACAGAGTTTCGCGTCCCGGTAGTATTTCTCTGCTGGAAAGTCTTTGATATAGCCGTATCCGCCAAAAATCTGGACGCAGTCATTGGCTACCGACACGGCTGTTTCCGAGGCATAGAACTTGGCCATTGCCGATTCCCGGGACACGGCCAACCCCCGATTTTTCTTATCCGCGGCCCTGAAAGTCAGGAGCTTTGCGGCCTCTATCTTCGTGGCCATGTCGGCAAGTTTGAACGAGATACCCTGAAAGCTTGATATCGGCCGGTCAAACTGATGCCGCTCCTTTGAATACTTCAGGGCGGCCTCAAAAGCGCCGGTTGCAATGCCGAGACTTAGGGCCGCAATGGATATCCTTCCGCCATCCAGCACTTTGAGTGACTGAATGAATCCTTCACCCTCTTCACCCAGCATTTGAGGGCTGGGGATTCTGCAATCCTGGAATATCATCTCTGCTGTTTCAGAGGCCCGCATTCCCAGCTTATTTTCTTTCTTCCCTGCCGTGAAGCCGGGCGTCCCCTTTTCTACGACGAAGGCAGTCATTCCATGGGAATCGCCTTTTTGGCCGGTTCTGGCTATGACCACGGCAACATGGCCGGATTTTCCATGGGTAATAAAATTTTTGGTGCCATTCAGGATATAGTCCGTACCGTCTTTGCGGGCCACCGTCTGCATGTTCGCTGCATCTGACCCCGTGTTCGGCTCGGTCAGCCCCCAGGCGCCTATCCATTTCCCGGAGGCCAGCATGGGCAAGTACCGATCCTTTATTTCCTCGCTGCCGAAACTAAGAATATGATTGGTGCACAAGGAATTATGAGCTGCCAGGGACAATCCGATGGAACCGTCTATTTTTGATACTTCCAACAAGGCGGTGACATACTCCAGGTATCCCATACCCGATCCCCCGTATTGCTCGGGCACCAGCAGCCCCATCAATCCCAGTTCGCCCATCTTGTGAAACAAGTCAATGGGAAATATCTGCTTCTCGTCCCACTCC
>DATBVZ010000724.1:0-6477 GCA_036515095.1 Cyclobacteriaceae bacterium
GCGCATCCCGGAAAAGAGGGAGGGTTTGTTGCGAACTCAGGTTTGATAGTTGATTGCGAGGGAGACTGTCGCGCTTTTATGGCTTTCTTTTTTAGACCGGTTATTGACTATCCTAAACATCTTAGGTTTGATTTTACAACGGGCGAAAAGGATGCCCCAGGCTATTGGGTTGAAAACCATTATTATTGCTGACACCTCAGGCTGTCGTAGGTGAGGAAATAGTTACACGTCTTGTATTGGAAATTCACCGGGGATTGCTCTCCAGGCCGGCGGCAATTATTGGTGGTATTTGGTATCATAGCGAGTCTTAATCCACAAGTGGATTTAGTCGCCCGGTCAGGCCTACGTTTTCATCCGATAATCGCTATATTGCACGAATTGACGTAAAGTAAAGTTCAAGGGGAGATTATGAGGGGATGCCCATGGGGGCGGGGGATTCTCACTCCCCTATTTGGGCGCAGATTATTGCGTCTCATGAGGCCAGGGATCGGATTTGAGGCATCCGGTTCACACCCACACCTTATTATCCGATTGAGGTAGGATTTGCAAGGCTTGACTACGTCACCGTGCTAATCAACCGAAAGATTACCGACGATCCTATTCAATAAAGGACGACCCGCTACCGTCATGATCGTGCAATATGAAAGTTGAAAAGGGTAAACCTAAGAAAAACAGGCAACCGCTGGAATCCTTAAACCTGTTTCCTGTTGTTGGTGTTGGCGCCTCTGCAGGAGGCCTGGATGCCTTCAAAAGATTATTGAAAGCCATTCCGGAAAATTCAGGAATAGCCTGGGTATTGGTGCAGCATTTAGACCCTACCCACGAGAGCCTGTTGCCCGAGCTTCTGCAAAAGGTCACTAAAGTTCCTGTCCTGGAAATCTCCGACGATATCAGAGTAGTTCCGGATCACATTTACATCATTCCGAGCAACAAGATGCTTGTGGCAAATGATGGCGTACTCCTGACCAGCCCCCGCCCGGATGCAGACCGACACCAACAAAATCTTCCTATTGATCTTTTCTTTGCTTCACTCGCACAAGTTCATCAGGCGCATTCGATAGGAGTGGTGCTTTCGGGGACTGCTTTCGATGGCACATTGGGATTAAAGGCCATCAAAGATCACGGAGGCATAACATTCGCCCAGGATGAAGAGTCCTCCGGGTATAGGGAAATGCCGCTACATGCGGTGCGTGCAGGTGTTGTTGACTTCGTGTTACCTCCGGAAAGAATCCCTGAAAAAATCCTGCAGGTGACCAGTGTCATCAACGGAGATGGTATTCCTCAGCAGGAAACAGATGTACTCAAGCAAATTCTTTCTTTACTTCGCATCCGCAAAGGAATCGATTTCACGTACTATAAGCAGGCCACCATCGACAGAAGGATTCTGCGAAGAATGACGCTTAACAAGATCAGGGAACCCTCGGACTATCTCAATTACCTGCGGGCTAATGGATTGGAACAGGATCTTTTATACCGGGATCTGTTAATTCCCGTGACAGCCTTTTTCCGTGATCCCAAAATTTTTGAAGATTTGATCGAAAAGGTTTTTCCGCAGATCCTGAAAAGGAAGGCAGAAGATCAACCTCTTCGGGTTTGGGTGGCGGGATGCAGTACGGGCGAGGAAGCCTACTCGATTGCCATCTGTCTTACCGAATGTTTGGGCGACAGGAAAGGGAAGGCACAGATCTTTGCCACAGACGTAAACGAAACCTCCATTGCAAAATCCCGGGCTGGAATATACTCAAAAAATGAAGTGGATGGATTGAGCCCTCAACGTCTGCGTGAATTTTTTTCCAAAGTTGACGGCAGTTACCTGATCAATAAAGACGTGCGGGACATGTGTGTATTCGCCGTCCATAATTTCCTAAGGGATCCGCCTTTCGGCAAAATGGACTTCATAAGTTGCCGCAATGTGCTTATTTACATGGAGCCATACCTGCAAAAAAAGGCCCTCGGTACTTTTCATCATGCCTTAAACCCGGGAGGAATTCTATTGTTGGGAAAATCAGAGACGACGAACAGTGCCCGTGAACTTTTTGATGCCACTGTCAGGCTTGATAAAATATTTTCACGCAAGGATGTTTCCGGCACATTTATGCCGGTGAAAACCAACGAACCGAGAAAAAGTGTTCAGGATAAGAAGGATGATCATAAGAGCCAACGCGCGCGCATCGATTTTCAAAAATCTGCCCACGATATCATCCTGGACAAATATACCCCCTCCGGGGTAATTGTAAATGATGCCATGGAAATTGTCCATTTTCATGGCAACAACACCGCCTGGTTACAGCTATCATCAGGTAAGCCAACGCATAACCTTCTTAAACTCGCAAAATCAGATGTGGCTTTTGAGCTCCGCAATGTTTTGCATAAGGTTAAGAAGACAGGAAAGTCTGTGATCAAGGAAAATATTGCATTGAAAGCAAATGGGAACCGGCATTTGGCCACCTTCGAAGTCATTCCTTTGCGCGACATTGCGGAACCTCACTATTTGATACTTTTTCGCGACGCTGCTTCAGGTAGTAGTATAAAAACAACGAGACCCCTCAAGAAAACTGTCCGGCACGAAAAGGATGAGCAGGAGTTGCGCATTCAGCAATTGGAACAGGAACTCGCGCAGACCCGCGAGGATTTGCGCTTTATTATTGAAGATCAGGAAGCAGCCAATGAAGAACTGCAAAGCGCCAATGAAGAATTACAGAGTGGCAGCGAGGAATTGCAGAGCCTGAATGAGGAAATGGAGACCGGCAAGGAAGAACTGCAAAGCGCCAATGAAGAGCTTATCGTTGTAAATCAGGAGCTGACTGCTTTGAATGAACAGGTAACGGGGGAGCGGAATTACTCCGAGGGGATTGTCGCGACCATACGCTCACCGTTGCTGGTGCTGGATATGAATTTCAGAATAAGATCTGCCAACAACGCATTTTATAAAACATTTCGTGTAAATGAGCAGGAAACAGAAGGCAGATTACTTTATGAGTTGGGTAACAATCAGTGGGATATTCCCAAACTACGGTCCTTTCTTAAAGACGTGCTTCCCAGGAGAGAAAGTATTTTTGACTTTGAGATCAGCCACCAGTTCCCATCCATCGGGCAGCGTACTATGCTGCTAAATGCGCGTGAGGTAATCAGGGTGGATGCTGCTGAAAAATTAATATTGCTTGCTATTGAAGATATTACTGAGCGTAAAAATGCGGAAGAGGTATTGAGAGATAACGAAGAACGTTTCAGGCAATTGGTGAAGAACCTGCCTGCCGGCGTCTTCTCCTGCGATGCAAAAGGAACAATCAACTTTTATAACGATGCCGCCGTAGCGATATGGGGCCGCAAACCCGTGATTGGAAAAGAAAAATGGTCTGGTGCCCGGAAGCTGGTTGAACTCGACGGCGCACCGCTGCCGGCGGATCTCGCGACGACGGCAATTGCCCTTAAGGAAGGCCGGTCTGTTATGAAAGAAATGTTGATCGAGCGGCCCGATGGCACTCGTTCTGCTGTGCAGGTATATTCACAACCCTTATTTGGATTGTCCGGTGAGATAACAGGTGCCATAAGCATGATTCTTGATGTTACGGAACAGAAGGGGGCAGCAAGGAAAATTGAAGAAAGCGAAAAGCGGTACAATATGTTGCTCATGCAATCGCCATACGCATTTGCCATACTTAAGGGTAAGGACATGGTAATTACCCTCGCCAATGATTCTATCAAGGAAGTGTGGGGAAAAGGTGCAAATGTGGAAGGAAAAGCCCTGCTCGAGGTTTTGCCCGAGATCAAAAACCAGCCCTTCCCGGCGTTACTCGATAAGGTTTATAGTACGGGAGTCCCTTTTTATGCATACGAAATTCTATCGCAGTTACAGCGCAATGGGCGAATGGAGGATGCGTATTTCAATTTGGTTTACCAGCCATACCGCGAAGCGGATGGGATTATTTCGGGAGTCACCATTATTGCCATTGAGGTAACACCGCAGGCTGAATTGAACAGGAGGATGAAGGAAAGTGAAGCCAACTTTCGACAACTGGCTGAAATGACACCGGGCAGGGTAACCGCCGCCGATGCACTGGGCAATATATACTACTACAATCAAAGCTGGCTGGATTACACGGGTTTAAGTTTGGAAGAACTAGTGGAAACAGGCCTTGATAAATTTGTTCACCCGGATGACGCAGAGGAGCTGGCCAGGCGCCGGATGCATTCTATCGAGACGGGCAATTACGTGGAAATGGAATGGAGAGTCAAGAATAAAAATGGCGAATACATTTGGCACATCGGTCGTTCCGTTCCGGTGAAAGACAGCAAGGGAGAAATACTCAAGTGGATAGGGTCAGCTATAGAAATACAACAACAGAAAGAGCATCAGGAGGTATTGGAAAAGACAGTAAGCGAAAGGACCTACGAATTGAGGAATAAAAACGAGGAACTTCTGAAAATGAACACGGAGCTTGAATCATTCGCTTATGTGACCAGCCACGATTTGCAGGAGCCCTTGCGCAAAATCCAAACCTTCGCTGCCCGTATCCTGACAGAGGAAATACCGGTTAAGATAAGAGCTGATTTCGAAAGAGTAAGGGGCTCTGCGTTGCGGATGCAAACACTTATCCGGGATCTGCTTTCCTTTTCACGAACGAGCAGATCCGAGAGAATCCTGGTCAAAAAAGGCCTGAACAAAATCGTGGAAGCGGTGAAGAATGATCTCAGCGAAACCATGGATGAAAAAATGGCCGTCATCGAAACGAAAGGCATCCTTTGCGAAGCTAAGGTCATTCCTTTTCAGTTCCACCAAATGATGTATAACCTCATTGGTAATGCGCTTAAGTTCTCAGACCCGGGAAGACCACCACACATCGTCATAAAAAGCGAAATTGCCGAAGCCCACGACCTGGAGAAAGAGAATCCAGCGCTTCGCGCCGAAAAGGCTGGGAAATTGTTGCCCGGGAAAGAATACTGTCACATTTCCATTTCAGATAATGGCATCGGCTTCGATTCAATATACAGAGATAAAATATTCGAAATCTTCCAGCGGCTTTACAACGGGGAATCATATCAGGGTACGGGCATCGGCCTGGCGATCGTCAAGAAAATCGTTGAAAATCATAACGGAGTCATCACTGCTGCGGGAGAATTGGACAAGGGCGCGACGTTTGATATCTATATTCCGGACTTTTGAGAACTGTTCTTACCAGTTGGGATCAGGGATGGTGGACTGCTACATGACGATGAATGTTGTGGCGGGGACCCACATCATTCAGGATTCTCTGGTGACCCCATCCGTGCTGAGAACCATCGCTGAACGGGAACTACCCGGAAGGAAGGTCCATGCAATACGAGGGAAAGGAGCGGGCGGCTGCCGTGATCTTCTACGACTATGAACCGGAATATTATTACCTCGTGTACATCGATCAATACAGCGGCGATGTATTGAATGTCAAAAATATGTACACCGATTTCTTTTACCTGGTATTACAGGGACACTATTACCTGTGGCTGCCGGCGGACGTTGGGCAACCTATAGTGGCTACTGCGACATTGATATTCGTAGTCATGCTCATCACCGGAATGGTGTTGTGGTGGCCGAAGAAAAAAAGAAGGAAGCAACGGTTCAGCATCCGGTGGAATGCGCGTTGGCGGAGGAGAAACTACGATCTGCACAACGTATTGGGATTTTATGTCATGGTGATTGCCCTGGTATTGGGACTGACCGGATTGGTATGGGGGTTTGCGTGGTTCGGGAATTCCGTTTACCGGATTGCCGGCGGCGACAAGGTTACCCTTTATGAGGAGCCGCCCTCGGCGATGCAACGTGCTGTTATGACACCCCAACCCATTGACGAACTCTGGCTCAGACTGGCGAATGAAAATCCAGGTGCTGATGTGCTGGAGGTGCATTTTCCTGAGAATGACACCGCAAGCGTTGCCGTGACGATCAACCCGGACCGGTTCACGTACTGGAAATCGGACTACCGGTTTTACGACCAGTACACCCTGGAAGAAATTCCGGTGGATCAGGTTTATGGACGCCTGGACAACGCATCGGGCGCCGACAAACTGATGCGCATGAATTATGACATCCATACGGGTGCTATCCTTGGTTTGCCCGGAAAGATCCTCGCGTTTTTCGCCAGCCTTATCTGTGCATCCCTGCCGGTTACCGGTTTTTGCATCTGGTACGGCCGGAAATACAAGAAGCCTTCGCATGAACGGGTAGCCACGTCAGTTGAAGCAAGTAGGGAGATCCCGCAAGAGGTTTGAGTAATTCTGGGGCGCCATACCCTTACATTACGCCAATTTGTTTCCTGCGACCT
Source organism: Cyclobacteriaceae bacterium (assembly GCA_036515095.1). Lineage (GTDB taxonomy): Bacteria > Bacteroidota > Bacteroidia > Cytophagales > Cyclobacteriaceae > ZC4RG29. Next base: position 6,300 of record DATBVZ010000724.1, read on the forward strand.
GCGACAGGCCCGCACGATGCCCCTTCTGTTGACCGGTAGCTCAAAAATTCATCAGCCATGTGGTGTTCCGCTGTTCCTTTGGGGTGTGTATAAACACAATTCACAAAAAGCAGCAGGATTTGGAAGAAGCCCCAGTCTCACCGCGGACATTTGTTCCTCTTCTTCGTCAGCATGTGCG
>DATBVZ010000725.1:0-4860 GCA_036515095.1 Cyclobacteriaceae bacterium
TACGTTGCCATCAGACGTTACGGCTTCCAGCGATCCGGACAAAGACTCAAAAGTAATGTCACCATCGGATGTTCTTGCGATGATGTCGCCCATCACCTTCGTTATCCTGATGTTGCCATCGCTTGTCGACGACCGGACGTCGCCGGAGATGTTGTCCAGTACAACCTCGCCATCGCTTGTTTTAAGTTCAGCGGAACCTTTGATCCTATGCGCATGGACATTGCCGTCGGATGTATTTCCTTTAATTTCCCCGCTGACCTCGGATATGTCGATATTACCGTCGCTGGTCCTGATCTGCTGGGGACCGGAAAGGCCGCTCAGAGCGACATTGCCGTCGGATGTATTCAGATCGCAGGAGGTTTGAGTGGGAACATATACCTTGAAATGTACATTCATCTGATCGCGCCAGTTGAATGTCCAATTGTCTTTGGGTTTAACACTTATCTCCAGGCGGTCGCTGTCGTGGTCAACCTCCACAATAAGCTCTTTTTCCAGCTCCGCCCGGCCGATATGCATTAGCCTGATATCTTTTCTTACGATATAATAAACCTGTATCACGTTCCCGTCAGAAGGAATGATCTCGATGTTGCCGTCAAAAGACGACAGCGCCAGGCGGACAGGTATGCTCACCTTATAATCTTCCTTAAACGAGTATTCAAAATCCTGTGACATGGAGGCCGAGATGCAAAGAATGCATACTGCAAGGGTAAGGTTGAAGGTTTTCATATCGTGCGTTGATGGCTTTACCCCTTAGACGCAGAAACAGTGGCGGAGGTTGCATCCCCTTGTTATAGAAACAGTTCCGGCCACTGTAAAATAAATAACGCCCCTGGGATGGGGCGCCATTATTAGTTCCAGTTATCAGAAATCAGGCCGTCCACGTACCACTGTCGGTGACCCCTCCGTCTGCATCAAAGTATGCCCAGCTGCCATTTCCGCTTCCATCCCAGATCAGTTCGTATTCTTTCTGTTCTTCCAGATAGTAAACTACGCTTCCTGCCTTTGTATTCTGGTCAATGGTTATATCAACAACAAAGCTTTCTGAATATTCCGTCATGGTAAGATTGAAGAGACTGCCCACACGGCTCCATTCGTAATTGAGCCATACTACGGATGCATCATCGCCGTATATTCCAAAGATGTCATAGATCTTCATGGATCCCTGGCTGCGATCTTTCCTTTCTTCAGCATGGAAGTACTTGAGAAAGTCGAATTCTCCATCGAGCTTCAGAAATATCTCGAACACATACCTGTCCGATTCTTCGCTCACCTGGTAGGCCACGCTGTTGCCGGAGTTTTCGTCTTCCCAGATATAGGTAACGTAATCACCGGCATCCTTCACCCGGCCATTCGGCGCGGTGATCCTGCTGCCCGATTGCTGGGTACCGGCAGGGATGTTAAAGTAGTAGAGGTAACTGCTCATGGCGTTGGCGCTGACAATCCACGAAGCTGCGAGCTGCGCCTGCGGGTCGTCAGAAGCCAATAAGGCAGGGGGTGCTGCAATAATCTGATTACCCTCCATCAGACTGATCGCCTTTTTGTCCAGGCCTGGTTCCTCATCCTTTGAACAGGAAAAAGCAAAAAAAACTGCAATGAGCAGCAAAGGTTTTGTGATTTTCATACGTTTAAATAATTGTGAAACAGATGGTTGACTACTAAAAAGTGCATTTCAGTGAAATTCACCCTCACCTTATTACCGGTTATCGCAAAAAGGTGACCGCTGATTCACCAATTTAGCGGGATGCCGCCCGACTTCTGCGGCATTTACCGTGCAAATGGTACATCCGTTATAATGTGTTTATGTGTTTGTGTGTTTGTGTGTTTGTGTTGGGTTGCGATTAAAATCCACAACAAGCTTGAACTATTTGCCTGGAGCATCTCGCGCGTTGGAAGGGTAGCGGGAAGGCTGCACGGGTGTGCTGGCGTGTTGATGTGTTGAAGTGTTGAAGTGGGTGTTGTAGGAGGAGCGGGTAGGTTGATGTTGAATATGCCCACGCACCATCTCTGTTAAACATTGTAAAAAGGATTGCGCGCGGGTGCATTCAACCCTACTCACTCCATCTTCAAACACTCCGTCGGATTTGCCCTGGCTGCCCTTACAGTTTGTAGTCCTACCGTGAGCCATGCAATGATAAGCGCCGCAAGCCCCGCACCAATAAAGAACCACCACTTCAAATCAATGCGGTAAGCAAAACTTTCAAGCCACCGGTTGGCTATGAAGTAACTCAATGGCAATGCAATGATGATAGAGAGCAATACCATCTTCGTGAAATCACCGGAGAGCATGCGCACGATTCCAAGTTCGCTGCAGCCAAGAATTTTCCGTATGCCGATTTCTTTAATTCTTCGCTCTGCTGTGAAGTTGGCAAGACCGAATAACCCTAAGCATGAAATGAGAACGGCAATGCCGGCAAAATATTTTGAGAGTATCGAAACTCTCGTCTCTGCTGCATAGAGCGTTTCAAAGTCTTGATCAAGAAAATGGTAATCAAAAACCAATCCGTTGGTGAAGGACTCATAGAACTTGTTGATGCGGTCAATAGTTTTTCTTTCCTCACCGGTTTTGATCTTAATAAGTGTGTTGCCATTGAATTCACTGCATCGCAGGAAAAGTGGGCCGACATTTTGGTACAATGATTCATAATGAAAGTCTTTAACAACACCAACAATTTCCACTTCTTCGCCCCACATATTTACGTTTTTTCCTACCGGGTCTTTCAATTTCATCATGTCAATAGCTGTTGCATTGAAGATCACTTTGTTCCTGTCGGAGCCAACCTTGTCAGAGAACGTTCGCCCTTCCTCCATTTTTAGTCCAAGCATTTCGATCAATTCATAATCGATGTACAACCCACTGAACTCAATTCCATCATTCGGATCTTTGCCTTCCCAATCAATGCCCCCACCGCCACCATTATTTCCTACCAGGTCACCCATCATGCTGGAGGCATTGACAACTCCCGGTATTTTTTTCACTTCGGTAAGAAATGTGGTAATGCTCTTTCGCAGCTTCCCTTCGTTAGTAAATGTGATGATATTCTCCTTATCATAACCCAGATTTTTTGCCTGTATAAATTGAATCTGTTTGAACACGACAACCACGGAAACAATGAGCGTAACAGAAACCACAAACTGAAATACTACAAGACCTTGCCGGATCCACGATTCACCTGCAGAAGTCTTTAACAAACCTTTTAGTACTACAGCAGGACGGAACCCGGATAAATACAACGCAGGATAGCTGCCGGAAACCAAACCTGTTAGAATGGTAATGCCAGCCATGAAGAGCAGGAGCGTACTGTCAAAGGTCAGGTTGAATTCTTTACCGGTAATTATTTTAAAAGGAGGGAGGAGCAGGTATACAAGCAATGCTGCCGCCATGAGCGATAAGCCTGTCATGAAAATAGATTCACTGATATGCTGAACAATAATTGAACTGCGTTGAGCGCCAACAACTTTTTTGATGCCGACCTCTTTCATTCTCCGCGATGCTCTTGCTGTGGAGAGATTCATGAAGTTGATGCAGGCAATGACAAGAATGAAAATAGCAATGATGGAGAAAAGTCTTACGTATTGAATTTTTCCCCCGGTCTGAACACCGTTCTCGAAATTGCCGTAGAGGTAGTGGTCAACATAACGTTGCAGTACTACAAGACCTTCCCATTGCAATCCATCCTTCCCGTAGATCTTTTCGTATTTCGCTTTACTATAGTCTCTTACCTTTTCTGCGAATTGTTTTGCGTCAGTTCCTTTCTTCAACACAAGGTAAGTGTTGGCATTGTTGCTTACCCAATTGTAATTATTGCTGTTTGTATCTGCCCACAGCGTGTGCGTAAAAATAAGGTCGAACTGGAAGGAGGAATGCGAGGGAGGCGTTTCGAAGATACCCGAAACAATATACGATCCATTGAACCTGTCCCACCATTCCCAGGTAATGGTTTTACCGATAACATTTTCCGTAGTGCCGAATAGTTTTATGGCAAGCTGATCGGAAAGGAGAACACCGTACTTGTCGGCGAAGGATTTTTCTGTGCTTCCTTCCAAAAGCTTGTAAGAGAATACTATAAAGAAATTTTTGTCGGCAAATATGTGCTTTGCCTTTACCTGTTTGTCATCAACAGAAATACTTCCCTTGTCGCGATGGTGGACGGACGTAGCATATTCCACTTCAGGAAAGTCTTCTGCCAGGGTCTGGGCCATCATGGAGGGCGTGTATTCAAGTGTTTGAACTGTACCATCCGCTTGCGGGGTGTTTTTCAACACCTGGTAAAGGCGGTCACCTTTTTCGTGAAATTGATCGATGCTCATTTCATCATATACCCAAAGATAAATCAGCAGTGCACATGCAAGACCCGTGGATAAACCAATGAGGTTGATCAGAAATGAACTCTTGTAACGCATGAAGTTTCTATAGCTGATGAGGAAGTTGTGACGAAACATGGCAGTAGTATTAGTTCGATGATTTGTGTTAAATGATTTGATAAACTCAGGCCTGAAATACGTAATGACACTCCATGTGAATTTTCGTTTGGCCTTACCTGGTGACTGTTCATATTGCTTTTCAAAGATCTCCGTAAGATCACCTTCGATTTCTTCGAGGCAATCCTCCGTGCAAAACCAGCGAAGGAATCGCAATGCCCTTTTCGGGAGTAATACCTTCCTTTTCTGCATTTTTCTCACTCAACATATTTACATCAATACCTTTAGCGCTTCTTCGCGCCTGCCTGGCTGCCTTGCTAGGGCCGCGCGTGGCAGGCAGGCCTGCCGGCAAAGGCAGGTCTTTGCGTCTTTGCGGTAAAACTTCAAAGCCTTCCCTGTCAACTATACCCTTACAGGATCGTCAGGCACATCAACCTGCCT
>DATBVZ010000726.1:0-12330 GCA_036515095.1 Cyclobacteriaceae bacterium
ATAACGAAAGCCGCCATAAATTAAAACCCGACAATGAGGCCCGGATCGTCTGGACTGACAGCACACGGTCAAGAACGGAATATGCATTGGTCTACCTGCATGGTTTTTCTGCCAGCCCCATGGAAGGTGATCCCGTACACCGTCGCTTTGCCCGTGAGTTTGGGTGTAACCTTTTCCTGGCCCGCCTGGCCGATCACGGTATCGATACCGTTGACGCCATGATAAATTTTACTTCCGACAGATGGTGGAAGAGCGCGCGGGAGGCGCTGGCGATAGGCAAGGCGCTTGGTGATAAGGTGATTGTGATGAGCACATCGACAGGCGGGACCATGGCGATTGCTCTGGCGGCAGACTTCCCGGAAGACGTCCATGCCTTGCTGAACATGTCGCCCAATATAGCCATTAACAACGGCGGGGCTTTTCTTCTCAACAATCCCTGGGGCCTGTACATTGCCAGGCTTGTGACCGGTGGGAAGTACAACGAATGGGATGCTCCGCCGGAGAGGAAGGCTTACTGGTATGCAAAATACAGGTTGGAGGCCACGGTGCAATTGGAAGAAATGCTGGAAAGCAGGATGACACAGGAGACGTTCCAAAAGGTGGTGCAACCGTGCCTTACGCTCTATTATTATAAGAGTGATAAGGAGCAGGACCCGGAAGTTAAGGTCAGCGCGATGCTTGAGATGATGGACCAGATTACCACGCCCGAAGAGCGTAAGCGGGCAGTGGCACTACCGGATGCCGGCGCCCATGTTCTGGGCAGTTCACTGGTATCTCACGATGTGGAAGGCGCTTATGCCGAAATGCAAAAATTTGCCCGCGAGGTTTTGCGCCTGCAATCTTCGGGTGAATAGAGCAACTCAAAAGTTTATCAGCAACGATGCCTGCTGTTCAAGCATGGTACGGTATTTTTCGTTAACGAGCCTGCCATCCTCAAAATGCTCTTCAATTCGCTCCAACCGCGGCTTATAGGCAAGGATACTCATGCCGCAAAAATTAAATATGTCAGTCAGGTGGCTCAGCGCCAGACTTGCCCCGTGTCCGCTGGATGCTATTCCTACCAATGCCCCCTTCTTATTGCGAAAGGTATTCGGGTATTCAAGTCCGTCGATAAAGGTCTTCAGCGCCCCGGGAAATGAACCGTTATATTCAGGTACGATAAATACGAATTTTTCGCTTTTCAGCATACGGTCAACATAGGGGTTGAATGCGCGATTCTTTCCATAATTCTCATACAAGGCGGAGAAGGCAAAGTCGTGAGGTAGTTTGCGGAGGTCCAGCAGTTCCGACTCTACTCCATGACCCGCCAGGATCTCCTTGTAGATTTCAGTGATGTTCAATGAAATCGCATCCTTTCGGTTTGTTCCGCAGACCAGGGTGTACCGATGATTCATGCAAAGTACTTCAGGTATTCGATGGCCCGTTTCAGGTCTTCCGGGGTTTCAACGCACAGGCTTTCTGTATTCGTCTCGGCAACCTTTATCCGGAATCCGTTTTCGAGCCAACGCAATTGCTCAAGCGACTCTGCCTGCTCAAGCGATGAAACAGCCAGGCTGGTGATGGCTTTGAGAATGTCGCTGCGAAAAGCGTAGAGTCCGACGTGCTTATAGAACGTATGGGCCGAAAGCCATTTCTCCTGCGGTGTTTCCCTGAGAAAGGGAATCGCTGCCCTGCTGAAATACAGAGCCGTTTCGTGAATATCTTTTACAACTTTGACTTCACCGGTATTGACAAGCTCATCCTTTTGCTCTATGCGCTTGATGAGCGTTGCGATCTCAGTCTCTCCGTCGAGTTTGCCGGCCAGGAGATCGATCTGGGTCGGCTGAATGAAAGGTTCGTCTCCCTGGATGTTAATAATATAGTCATATGGCTCTTCCTGCAGTGCGTAGGCTTCATAACAGCGATCTGTGCCCGTAGGGTGATCGCTCTTTGTCATGCATGCTGTGGCGCCAAATGCCATTGCATGATCGTAGATTTCCCGGGAGTCCGTTGCGACCACAACCCGCTGTATTCTTGCAGACTGCGTGACCTGCTCATATACCCGCCGGATCATTGATTTACCGCCGATATCGGCAAGGGGCTTGCCCGGGAACCGGCTGCTGGAATAGCGGGCAGGGATAACACCTAATATCCGCATTATTGTGCCAGCCTCCTCACCTGCAGACTAGTGCCCTCATCACTGATTACTTCGACGTCCACATCCTTGTCGATATAATCGCCCCGGGTATAGGCATCGAACAGCTGGTCGTCGATCATGACTTTTCCACTGGGCCTTAAGACGGTGTAGGTTTTTCCGACCTTTCCCTGCATGCGTTCTTTTATGAAGCTTGATGTATACCCCTGCGATCGCTCCTGCGTATCGGTCAGCGCAACCCGGCTGAAGAATCGTGAGCTCGTGAGCCGCGAACCGCCAACAAACAGCAGTGCTATCCCCCCTGCGATGCCGCCCATGGTTGCCGCCGTAGCAAACAGTACCTGCCTCATGGGAACAAACTCGAAGTTGAAGAAATCGTTGTCGAGCATGATAAGAATCATGGAAATTACCATCAACGAAATGCCGGTAATTCCTGCTACGCCAAAACCGGGCAGTACGAAGATCTCCACGGCAAGCAACACGATCCCCGCAAACAATGTCAGTATTTCCCAGTTTTCAGCCAGACCGTTGAGGTAGTAGGGTACCAGATACAGGATAAGCGCCACCAGGGCAGCAAGCCCGGCAAAGCCTATTCCCGGAGTCTGCATCTCGAAGTAGATGCCGGCTATAATAATGAGGATCAGTATGCCGCTGATGAAAGGATTGAGAAATATGGAGATGATCTTTTCTGTTCCACTCAGTTCGAATCGATACAGGTTGTAATCCGTAACGTTGTTCTTCTCCAGGATTTCTTCGATGGTATTTACCTTGCCTTCGCAGTATCCGTACCGGATGGCTTCGGTCGTGGAGAAGGTGATGACCTGCCCTGCCGGCGAAATGGAGTCAAGGTCGATCTTTTCATCTACCATGGCTTCTGCGATGCGCGGATCACGGCCATTTTCCTCGGCAGTGGATCGCATAATGGAGCGCATGTACGATTGGTATTTGTCGGGCGCCTGCTCGCCGGTGGATTCCACGACCGTGGCGGCGCCAATGCTGGCGCCCGGCGACATATAGATGCTGTCACAGGCGATCGATATCAGGGCTCCTGCAGACGCCGCGTCGGAGTTGATAAATACCCAAACGGGATTCTTATAGTGCATGATTGCGTCTACAATTTCCTTGGCATCATTAAGGGTGCCGCCATAGGTATCCATTTCTATGATGATAATTTCAGCGCCGGTCTTTTCCGCATGTTCAAGGGCGAGATCCACATACCGCTTCATTCGGGGATCAATGATCTCCCTGATCTCCATCACCATCACTTGTCTCTTTTGCGCAGTGGCGGAAATTGATGCAATAACCAGCAGGATCAGGATCAGTCTTTGCATAAGTCTTTGAAAGCCATTATATGACTTGTAATTTGCAAAAAATTAATCATTCTCGCGTTGGCAGAACGGCTTGTGTTGCGGTTTTCTATTCCATTCAAGGGCATTCTCTGGAATACAGCGGCTTTACCGGCGAAAAAGATCCTGTATATGGAACTGCGCGACGAGGCCCGCCGCAGCGTTACGTTTTCCGCGCTGCGTTACGATTCTGGCCGGCTACTATGGAAAGACAGGACGATGCCGGAACGCTGGTGGGTGACCTTGCTGGGAGCCTCTGAAGAAACCCTGCTGATACAGCGGTACAATCCCGACAATCCTGAAATGAAATCGCTGTATGCACTGGATGCGGAGACCGGCACGCTCCGGTGGAACAGGGAAGATTTTGCCTTCAGCAAATTCCACCCGGGATGTTTGTCGGGTTTGACGGGTGATAGCGAGCGGTCGCCGTTGGTCCTTGACCTGAAATCGGGAGAAATTATGTCCCCCGTTGATGTGACAGAAATTGACTCCCATAAAATTTCGGACCCTGTCCGGCCGTTCTTATATCAGGAAGGAACGTCTTATCGGGCGACGGTCAGCGATTACCTTTCGGCGAATTTTGGCCATAGCCCGGAAGGTGGGGTAGAATACCTTGAATTCGGGGGAAAGGTTGTAATTTCGTACCATATTAGAGCCCGGGATGGGCTGACTAATTACCTGCTTGCGCTCGATGAATCCGGTGGCATTTTGTTGCAGGAGAATATGGCAAGCGGATTAACCGGTTTAGGTACAGATACTTTTTTCGTCCTTTCGGGTTGTTTATTTTTCGTACGGAATAGGGAGGAACTCTTAAGTTATCAATTGATATGATCCAGGCATTGCTTGTAGTAGGATTGGCATTTTTTAATCCTCAGGTGCCCACTGATTCACTTGGCACCGAAACAATAGATGGTAAACTGTTCATCCTTCATAAGGTGGAAGAAAAGGAAACCCTTTACGGAATTTCCAGGCGCTATGGCGTGTACTTAAATGATGTACTTCAGTTTAATCCCGATGCTGACGCCGGACTGGAGATCGGCCAGATCCTCAAGATCCCCTATTCAGGGAGACCGGCAGGCCCTTCAACACGGCAGACGCAGGGTGGCGGCATTCACAAGGTGGCAGAAAAGGAGACGCTCTTTTCCATATCGCGGATGTACGGCATTACCGTAGACGAAATCCGATTGTGGAACAACCTGACATCCTCCTCCTTGTCGATCGGCCAGGAATTGATCATCCGGAGCACCGATACAGCATCAACATCGCAGCCGGGTCAGCAGCCGGATAAGCCGGCCATGAAAATGCAAAAGGGTGTGCATGAGGTTAAGCCCGGCGAGACCTTGTTTGCCATCGCACAGCAGTATGATGTTCGTGTGGATGAACTGCGGCGATGGAATTCACTGGAGGGCAACGATCTCAAAGCGGGCCAGTTACTTTTTGTTGCCCCACCAGCAAGGGGGACAACTGCGACGCCACCTGAGGCGGTGGCTGTGCCCTCTGTTGCGCCGGTTGCGGCTACCGGCCCTGCTGTTGAGGCGCCCCTGGAAAAACCAGCGACGCAACCACAGCCGCAAACCGTAACCATTTCAACTATTCCGGGTGGCAGCGACGAAATCGTTCAGTCGGGACTTGCAGAACTCATTGAAGGGACGGAAGGGAATCGCAAATACCTCGCCCTGCACCGTACCGCTCCCGTCGGTACGATCCTTAAGGTGAGGAATGAAATGAACAATCGTGAAGTTTTCGTGCGCGTAATGGGAAAGCTTCCCGACACAGCCCTTACCGACAAACTCGTTATAAAAGTATCGAAATCTGCATATGATCGGCTGGGTGCAATTGATCCCCGGTTCCGTGTTGAGATTACGTACTACAAGTGAAGAGACGAAAACGGCGCGATCATGGAAGTCTTGACGGGCTCTTGTTGTTCGGTGTTCCCCGGCCTGCTGTTCCAGCGCGTCACCATAACGAAAAGGATAATCAGGAACGCGATCAGAATAAAATAGATCACGATGCGGGTGACACGCCTGATCTTTTGTTCGTGTTCGTGCCTGGCCATCAATTCCCCGTAATTCCGGTGCCGGGCAATGCGGCCAGCAGTCATCATTTGTCTTCGCAACCGAATTTCATTTCTTCCCATCGTACTTGATACTGAGGTTAAATTTCTTTCGAAGTTTGTCGAGGGCACGATATGTTCTCATTTTAGCGCCGCTTTCGGTGATATTGAGGATAAATGCTATTTCCCTGAAATCCTTTTCTTCAAAGAAGCGGAGCTCCAGGACTTCCAGCATTTCGGTCGGAAGGTCCTTGAGGTATTCCAGCAATTTGTTTACCAGGGTTTCGTCCCAATTCTCATCGTTGTTTTCGATCAGTTCACGAACCTTGTCTTCTTCGATGCTGAATACCCGTTCTCTCCTGATCCGCCTGTAATGCTTGTTTACTTCGTTACTCGCGATACGGTAAAGCCACGCGGAAACGGGAATTCCCCTGTACTCAAACTTTGATGCATTCCTGAGGGCATTCAGGAAAGTCTGGGAGGTGAGGTCCGCAGTAAGTTCCTCATCGTCGGTCTGCCGGTAGATAAAACTGAAGATTCGATCAAAGTATTTCTCATACAGCTTACCGAAGAACTTCGTGTCATGTTTGGAACGCTCAAGGATCGCGTACTCTGCACGAATCTCTTCTTCGGTCATCGCGTTTCAGTTTACTTCATAATCCGGGATGCTGAAAAAGTCACATGGCGGAAGCGCCGTTTCACGGGTACTTGCCAGTGTCTTTTCACCTGCAAATTTACTTCAATTTTGCCTTTAATATGACGATATCCTGCAATTCATCAACGGGTTTTATCTTCTGATCCCGATAGCCGCTCCACTGGCTGTTTGCAACGTAGTAAAATGTATCCCTGTACACGCAGCCCAGGGTAGGTTCGTTGAATGCGGGATGCTTCCGGTCGATGATCGCGTAAGAAATCAATTTGTCCCGACCGGGGTTCAGTGTATACCGTGTAACGCGCATGGGGTTAACGTTATTTTGTATGGCTATGAGGCTGTTGTTATAAAACGTTAACCCGTCAATGCCCTTTAACGAAAGGTCGAAGGATTTTGAAACGTGGACAAGCTCGGGTTTGTCCAACTCAAGGCGGAATATGCCTTTAACATAGTCTGCTATGAACATGTACTTACCGTCATCAGAGAGGGTGATACCCTGAATGTTCCAGAAGTTGTCAGAAGAGTAGAATTGTTCCAGTTTTCCGGAAGATTGATTCACCCGGAAGATCAGGTTGTTTCGGCTGTCGGAGGCATACACTTCGCCTTTGCCGGAAAGCACGAGGTCACCCAGTACAAGTTCCGACGCAGGATTTTCAGGCAGGTACCTTTGAATAAGTTTTCCCGAGCGCATGTCGTACGCATAAACAGCGGAGGGAAGCGATCGATCGTAATCTTTCATTTCCGGCATGGGAGACGAGCTGACCCATACGACCTTTTTCCCGGGGTCGGACTTTATTCCGAACACCGAACATAGGCCATCCTGGCCTTCGCGGATAAAGTCTTCGGCTACGCCATTGGTTATTTTTATGATCTTTCGTTTGTGAATACTTCCGCAGTAGAAGATACCGTTTGCTTCACCGGGGGCAATGGATTCGATGTGCAGGGACCGCTCCGTAATAACAAAAGCTGTATCCGATCTTACAATAACTTTTGATTCCTCTTCCCGAAGTTTTTTTAGCATTTCGAATTCAGGGTCACCGTTGAGTACGGCGAGTTCAGGAATGCCGAGCAAAAAGTCCGATTGAATGAGAATTGCTTCTTTGAGATAGCGGATGGCTTCCTCCCTGCGGTTGTTCATGGCCGCTGCTATACCCGCCTGGTACAGAATGCCCTGGTGGTAAGGATGGATCTCGTGCGCTTTCAGGATAAGCGTGTAGAACTTTTCCTTTTCCCCCGCTTTAAAAGCCTGGATGGCCTGTGTATAATACTCCTGCAATTGATTGTTCTGCGCCGCAAGGTGGCTGGTTATCCAAAACGCAAGTATCCAGGTAAAGTGCCTCATGGGTAATTGATTGCAAAATAGGGGGTCTGGCTTTCGTTATTGAAATTAAGTCGCATTTTCCTTCCTGATTCGTTCAAATGGGAATTAAATTCGTAATTTATTCGGAGCGGATGAGAATGCAAACCGGAACGCGTACACGAAAATCGGTTATACCTTAAGGTGGGGGATAGGGACGGAAATGGAGAGGGTTAAATTTACGAAAGAATTTATGCGAAGGTCGTTACTGATCATCGGGCTCATCACCGGGCTTCATTTTGGGTATGCTCAGGAGGTGCATCACTCCATACGGAGCTATACTGCCATAGACGGCCTCCCGCAGTCGCAGGTAACCAGCATTGTTGAGGACCATAACGGTTATTTGTGGGTTGGAACAATGGGTGGAGGGCTTGCGCGTTTTGACGGGCGCGAATTCAAGGTGTATACCACGCTGGACGGCCTGCTCTCCAATTTTGTCAATGACATCGGTATGGATAGGAATGAAAACCTGTGGGTACTCCACCCGGACGGGATTTCAAAGTATGATGGATTGACCTTTACCCGGTTTAAATCCCCGTATTCAAACCATTCTCCGAAAAGCCTGAGGCGGCTGGTCCTTTCCGGTGATGATATTTTCGCGAGTTCAGCAGATGGTAACCTCGCCCGGATATCGGATGACTCGGTATATTATTGGAGTGAGCCCCTGGTAAGGGGTCAGGCTATTCGGGTTGTTCATTCAGCACCCGGGGGTCAATTGTGCTTTTATCTTGGCAATGGTAATTTTGTTATCGTGGATGGCGACAAAAGGTTTACCATTCCCACGGAGGGGAAGCGTCGGTTCGCGAATTTTTTTAATTACGGTGATGAAGTAAGGGTCCGGCTTGCTGATGCCACCTACCGGCTGAACCTTTCCGAACGCAAACTTGAAAAGCTGCCGGCACACATTCCTAATTTCGTGCTGCTGTATGATGCCCATTCGGATACGTACTGGACGAGGGATGAGCATAACCTTTTCAGGTACAGGATCGAAGGCGGTGTTGAAAAGCGGGATACCATCTTTAGTGATATCGAGGTAGGACAGGTATTGCCGGATTCCCAGCACAATGTCTGGCTCGCAACCGACGGACGCGGACTGCTTAAGTATTTCTTTCAGGATTTTGATCGCGTGGGACCGGACGAACTGCGCGGAGTAATGTCCATCCATGTTGACCGTGATGGTGAAAAATGGATAGGCACCATGACTGGCGGTCTCTGGCGGTCAAAAGGGGGTGAACTCAGGCCATTTGTCGTGTCCGCCAACCAATATCGCAACAACATACACGAGATCGGGGAGTCGCCCTCCGGTGCACTGTGGGTATCAACGGGATATGGTATAGGGCGATACAACCGCGCCACGGATAGTTTTACCTGGCTTACTCAGGAAGACGGACTTTCGTCAAGCAATGTGAGGTGCCTTGACTTCGATGAAAACGGAAACATGTGGCTGGCCACAGCAGCCGGCATAGACTTTTATGACGGCAAAACATTTACCCACTATAACCGGGACAACGGACTTACGGGCAACGTGGTATGGTCGATCTCCTACCTGGCAGATAAGAAAATCCTTTTTGTAGGAAATGAATCCGGTATTAATACCATAGAGGATGGCAAGGTGGATGCCATTACCATTCCCGAGCTGGAAAACACAATGGTCTTTAACCTCAATCCTTACCGGGATTCACTTATGCTGATTGGCTCGGGCGGAGCAGGCATTATTGTTTTTGATCCGGAAACAGGATTGCGAAGGTCGATAACTACACGCGACGGACTTATATCTGACTTCGTCTATTTTGTTGCCGCTGACGAGGAAGACATGATATGGGTGGGAACTGAGAAAGGAATTTCCCGGCTATCGCTCAATGATCGGCTTGAGGTCGTGGAAAATCTGTCGTTCGATTATGAAAACGGACTGACGGGGATCGAGACGAACCAGAACGCATTTTACCTGAGCCGGGATGCCAAGTACTTCGGACTCGTGGATGGACTGTACGAGTTCAACGACCTCAGCGAGCATGGCTCCGGGTCATTTGCCCTCCATATGACTGACGTGCAGATCCTTTACGGGGAATATTCCGCAAGGGCCTATTCGGATAGCCTGCTGGGATTCTTCAAAATTCCCGCGGGGCCGGTATTACCCCCCGACAAGAACCATATTACCTTCCACTTCAATCGCGTTGACAAGCGCTATCCCAAGTCGGTCAAGTTTACCTATTACCTCCAGAATTTCGACAAGACCTGGTCGCAGCCCTCGTCGTCAACCCAGGTTACATACAGCAATCTTCCGCCAGGTAATTACGTTTTTCGGGCCATGGCCACCAACAATAAAGGAAGCTGGTCGAACGATAAGATTGCCTATGCATTCACGGTTCGCATCCCCTTTTACCGCACAGCGTCGTTCATTGCGGGCATCATAATTTTTGTCGCCGGGAGCATCACCCTGCTTCTGTATCTTCGCGTGCGTCAAAGGGTCAGGAAAATGCTCGATATCGAGCGGATCAGAATGCGGGAGCTGGAGGGACTCCGCAAGGAGATTGCCCGCGACTTCCACGACGAAATGGGCAATCAGCTCACCCGGATTATCAATTATGTGAGCCTGTTGAAGCTAAATGGCGCAACCTCGAACGGCAATGGTCACCATGACGATCTGTACCGAAAGGTGGAGGAATCGGCAAAATTCCTGTACACTGGTACCCGTGATTTCATCTGGTCGATCGACCCGGTCAACGATGAGCTTTCCAAGCTTTTCATCCATATCCGGGACTTTGGCGAAAAACTCTTTGAGGAAAAGAACATCAGCTTCAGGGCCTATGATCATGTAAAGGAAAGCGTCAAGTTGCCCAATGGCTACAGCAGGGAGGCCAACCTGATCTTTAAGGAGGCCATGACCAACGCCTTCAAATACAGCCAGGCCAGCAATGCGACCCTGTCCCTCAGGCAAACGGAGAACCACTATCAAATGGAATTTGAGGACGATGGAGTGGGTTTTTGCGTGGATGAGAAGAAAGGATCCAACGGGTTGAAAAATATTCGTGACCGGGCAGAAAGAATTGGCGCCCTTTTACGTATACATAGTGAAGGGAACCAGGGAGTAAAAATTATCCTGGAGTTTAAACTAACCAAATCATTGAAATATGGCACTGCCTTTTAAGAAGCGGATCCTCATAGTTGAAGACGACCAGGAGATTCGCAACAGCTTTTCGTTGATCGTCAACAGCTCGCAAAAATTTATGGTGGTCAATGCATACGGTAATTGCGAGGAGGCCATCAGCAACCTCAATCGCGATAAACCGGAGATTGTCCTGATGGATATAGAGCTGCCCGGCATGAACGGGATACAGGGAGCGCGGTATATCAAGGAAAAACATCCGCATACCGAAGTGGTCATGGTTACGGTCTATGAGGACAGCGAACTGGTTTTTGAGGCGCTCAAGGCCGGGGCGTCCGGGTATATTACAAAGAGTGCCAACTACCTTGAATTGCTTACTGCGCTGGAGGAAATCACAAGAGGAGGTGCCCCAATGAGTAGCCGAATAGCCAGGATGGTCATTGATAATTTCCATGTGAACCCGAATTCGCCGCTTACACGGCGCGAGACTGAGATACTCCAACTGATCTCGGAGGGAAAGACCTACACGCAGATCTCTGAAGAGTTGTTCATCAGCAAGGAGACCGCTAAAACACATATCAAGAACATCTACTCCAAACTGCAGGTGAATAGTAAGTCGGAGGCAATTGCCAAGGCCAACCTTGAAAAGCTGATTTAAACAATCGATCCTATCAGGTCATCGTATCGGTCTATCTCGTATTTGTGCCGTTCACGGAGTTTTTGATAAATCAACCGAATTGGGTGATTGAATTCAGCGGAAAGTTGTAAAACTTTATGCATCTAATCCTTCATCTACATCTGTAGGAATTTCTTCATAAGTTTAGGTTAATGAAAAGTTTAAGAAGGATTTCAGCCCTCCGGACGGGAGGGCTTTTTTATTGACCATGATTTTCAGGATTAGCGGGATTAACTTGATTAATTAACAGGATGGCAGGATGAATTGGAACGATAATCCTGGTAATCTTGATAATCCTGACCATCCTGATATATATTAGAGGGTTTTTTTGCCAATGCCATAACCTCACTGACATGTCGCTATCAACCCTTGACCTCACCGTATTCCTTGCCTACTCCCTTCTCATACTCACAGTCGGATTGTGGGTATCACGGGATAAGAAAGGTCACCAGAAGAACGCAGAAGACTATTTCCTTGCCAGCAAATCGCTGCCCTGGTGGGCAATCGGAGCCTCACTCATTGCCGCTAATATTTCTGCCGAGCAGTTTATCGGCATGTCCGGTTCGGGATTTGCCATTGGACTTGCCATAGCTTCATACGAATGGATGGCGGCAATCACCCTGATAGTGGTAGGGAAGTTTTTCCTTCCCATATTTATCAGGAAAGGGATCTATACCATCCCTGAGTTCGTCGAGAAACGATTCAGTACCAATCTTAAGACCATTCTGGCAATATTCTGGATTGCCCTGTTTGTGCTTGTGAACCTCACTTCCGTGATGTACCTGGGAGCCCGTGCCTTTGATACAATTGTGGGTAGCGGCGACGGAAGTATCATGATGTACAGTATTATCGGACTGGGATTGTTCGCGGCAGCGTACTCGCTTTGGGGCGGACTATCCGCCGTAGCCTGGACGGATGTAGTACAGGTAGTGTTGCTTGTGGCTGGCGGATTGATCACAACGTATCTTGCCTTACAACAGGTTTCACCCACCGGAAATGTGTGGGA
>DATBVZ010000727.1:0-2271 GCA_036515095.1 Cyclobacteriaceae bacterium
AGCTGAAATGTTCCGGCTGATTCCTGAAGATCAATGGGCCGGTTTTGTCTTCCATGACGGGTGTCTGGAACCTGAAGTCTTCCATCACTCCGATTACCTCAACAGGTTCATCATAAGAACCAACCTCCAGAATTTGTCCAATGATCTCAGATGGAAATTCATATCCTAATTTTTTTGCCCCTGTCTCATTCACCAGTATGAAACGGTCAGCATTACCATCTATGCGAAGGTTTTTCCCAGCCACAATGCTGAGACCGAGGTTATCCACGAAATTTTCGTCCACGCGCGAATGCTCGAACGATATGTATTCATCCTTGCTTCCTGCTATTCTGGCGCCAGTTCCGTTGGTCATGGCCGTTGCCGGTATAAATTCACAAGCCGATACGGCAGTAACTCCGGGCACTGTGGCTAACTCATTTGAAATTAGCGCATAGTTGTTCCCCTGCATCGGTATGTTAACAATGTTTTCCGGATTAAATCCATATTCAAAATCAAGGTAGTGTTTGAACTGTCTCCCGAGCAGAATGGAGGTTATAATGAAAAACAGGGAAATGATAAATTGCGTGGAGCTTAACAGGTTTCGAAGCCTCAGTTTGCCAGGCTTTTCACTTTGGAGTTTTTTTAACGTCTGGACAGGAGAATACCCCGATAAATGCAAGGACGGAAAGACGCCTGCGATTAAAGCGATCAGAAAAGCAAATCCCAGGAAAATAAGATAAATAAAAATGTTGCCGCGAAGGTCAAATCTCAGGTACTGATTAGCCCAGAGTTCCATGAAAGCAGGCTTAACCAGGATTAGTAACAGACAGGCTATTGTCAGTGCAAGCATTACATTGATGAGGGATTCACTAAGGAATTGCAATACCAGATTTTTTCTTTTTGCACCATTCACTTTACGAACACCGATTTCCTTGACGCGCGTCAACGCACGCGCAACAGACAGGTTGGTATAGTTCACGCAGGCCGAAACCATGATCACCAGGGCGAGCAAGCCGAGGAAATAATAAGCTTCAATGGGCAATTGAAGAGAAGGGGGATTACCCACAAATATACCCGGAGTAATGTCCCCCAGATTTTGGGATATAAGTTGAAAGCCTTCAAGTTCTTCAAAACCTGCATATTTCTTTTTCACAAGATCATGCAATGAAGCAGTAAGGTCCTGCGCGGTTGTTACCGGGTTGATGACCACATACGTGTAGCATAATGAATACCGTTGCCAGTCATCACTGAAATCGGTCATTTTTTCCTGGTGATATAAAGCCGGAAGCGAGGCAGTTGAGACCAGGACATCAAACTTCAGGTGCGACTTATATTTTTTGTTATCCATCACACCGGTTATAGTATAGCTTCCCCAGTTTACAGGATTTGAATCGATCTCACTTCCAAAGTCAATTGATATGATACGCAACCCACGATCGACAAACTGGACAGTTTTACCGATCGGGTTTTCGTCGCCGAAAAGGCGGGCAGCCATCTCTTTTGCTATCACCATTGAGTTAGGGGAGACCAGCGCCTTACCCTTGTTCCCCATCTCCAGGTCAAAGCCGAATACATTGAAAAAATAAGGGTCGGCAAAGTAACCGCGCATCTCGATAGTTTTTTGTTCGTAAGTGGCGTCACCTCCAACGCCGGGGACAAGATGAGTGGATGCTTCAATGATTGGATAGTTCTCTTTTATGGCTGAAGCCAGGGGAAAAGGGCTGGAGGCATTGGCGGTTGCAGACCGTCGTATTTTAGAAAGTATGCGGAAGGTTCTGTCTTTCTTCTCATGAAACCGGTCATAACTTTTCTGGTCGGCCAGCATGAGAATGATCAGCATGCATACTGACATAGCCAATGCGAGTCCGAATACATTGATGGCCGAAAATGCTTTGTACTTCAGGATATTCCTGAATCCTGTTTTGAAATAATTCTTGAACATGCCGTAGTTACTTAAGTTGTGATATCCTTCTGTCGGTCTTATTATTCCCGCCCTGAAGAGCAACAAGACATCGAAAGCGAATCGCCAGTCAGCTTTACTCTTGCCTGATGTCCTTACTCTTTCATCATACAATTCCATCAGGTCCCCCTCGATATATTTCTTCAATGCCGGATGACAGAACCACCGGAAGAACCGGAGAAACAAACCCGGAGGGAAAGGATCTTCCTTTTTCATGATACGTTATCGAGCGTCTTCATTTCCAGCGCTACTTTGGGGATTGCCCGCCACAGCTCCTCCCGCGTGTCCCTTGCATATTGGACAGCCTTTTTTCCGTATGCCGTGATCTCAAA
>DATBVZ010000728.1:0-3747 GCA_036515095.1 Cyclobacteriaceae bacterium
GGCAGTATCAAAGGTTTCCACGTCGTAGGAACCGGAAGGCAACTGCAGTACTATTCCGGCCTTTGCCGCCGGCTGATAGGCGAGGTATTCCTTTCCTGCATTGACCAGGCAGAAGGTCGTAGAGCAGTGCAACGGATCGGCTGTGGGCTTCATTCCTGCAAGGTCCATCTTCCGGGCATACAACTGGACATCTCCGAGGCTTTTTCGCTGGGGATCGTAGTGCGGGTGCGTGGCCACACCTGCTATGGGGTGATTGGGTGTTGGTTCCGCACCATCCCAGTACACATCGTAGCAATCCATATGGATCGGGTGGTTGCCCCGGGTAAATGATTTCCATGTCCAGTTGCGCTGATCCAAAGCCGTGAACCGCAGGAAATGATTTCCCAGGTGATCGTTGTCGAGAATAATAGGCTTCGCAAGACCACGCTCCGGTACAGGCGGATTCCCGATGAACGGGTCTTCGGGAGATGCCCATTTAGTGACGACACACGGGCTGAATGTATCCGGCCTGGTTATCCATACCGAATCATTCCCCACACCATTGCCTGTTCCATCCAGGATGAGATGTTGTTTTGGTTTCGTTTTCTCATAATCGCGGATGAATCCTACCATATGGGTTTTCCATGGGATGCTGCTCTCAATTGTCTCGTTGCCGATCTCCCAGATCAGGTTGTCGAAATCATTCAACGTGTCGATCATTTTCTTCATATAGTGTTCCTGAAACCCGACAATCTCCGGGTTCTCCAGTGAGTGCACCTGTTTTCCATAACCGATACGGGCGGGATCGCCGTCGATGCCATTTGAATTGTTGTTCCTGTTCATGGGGTGTCTTGGCCAGTCGGGAACAGAAGCTTCGCAGCATCCGCTCCATCCCTGAAAGAGCATGACCCCCGCGTAAATGCCCCTGGCCTGAGCGGCGGTAAGAAATGATTTCTTCAGATCGAAGTATTCCTGGTTTAGCTGCGACAGATCGTATTTTCCATCGTTTCCTTTGACCCAAATATCGACATCTCCTTCCTGCTCCCACATCCATAACCGAATGTAGTTGTGATTCCAGTGCTGCAGGAAATCCAGGTAATTGTTGAATTTATCCAGGTCCCATCCATCGGGAACCCACATCTTGTTCTCCCTTTTTCTTGCCCACGTGTGGGAGCCGGTCAGCACAACCGCTTTACCCGGATCATCCGAAAAGAAATACCAGTTGGGATGAATCCCTATGGGCTGGCCCTCCAACGTTGCGGGTTTCGGGGTGCCGGCATTGACGCTGCTAACCAACCCTAATGATCCCGCCGCGGAGGTTAGACTCAGAAGCCGGATGACTTCGCGTCTGGTAAAATTTCCTTTTGATCTGCGTATGCTCATTGCGTTGCTCGTTTTGATCACCGGTTCGGACGCATTGCGCTTCTAAGATAAACAATCCTGTGTCCCGCATTGACAACGGTATTTGTTCGCTATCCGGTCAACGCCTCTTGCCTTTTGCTATTAGGCCTTCCGGATTGCTTTCTCAAGCCCCTTCTCCGCGAACGTAATTTCCTTGCTGGCTTTGGTCAGCCGGTTGTCACGCAATGTAATATCGCTCGAAGCAACGCCCGCCAGGTGAATAAAAACGCCTGTATCTTTCGGGGCGTTTGAATCCTGCAGTATACCATCGGAGACATTGTCCATCCGAATCGATGGCGCTTCGCCGTCTTTTATTCCCTGGCGTCCGGAAAAGGCAACTACTTCGAAATCCGAAACATTCTTCAGCGACAGCGCGCTTTGCCACCGCGCTTCGGTCTGGTCCTCAGTCCACCTGACGGAAAGATCACGGATCTTCAAACCCTGCACACCTTCTAACCTAAGGGCATCCGTGGCACGCTTATCGTTGGCGTTCTCCGGATTCATGAACACCTGTACATTGGAGATCCTGATGTTCTCAAGCGGCTGCTCCGCATGCCCGGTAATGGTGCTGGTTCCCCTGACGTGCGCAATGACATTATCGACGACAATATCCCGGATCTTTCCCAGCCGCGATGATTCTTCCCGCTTTTTCAGAACGAACTTGCACATTTCGGAGTCCCCCCACCAGTTCCAGTGACGCCTGCTGGTCTCGATGGTGAGGTTGCTGAAGATAACGTCACTAACGGTGGCACCATCCTGAACATTGATTCCAAAGCCCTTATTGGAATTCCGGATCACGCAATTGCTAAACAGTACGTGACGGATATCTGCTTCCGTTTCCGTTCCTATCATGAGTGACGTCGAGGAAGAGGTAAGAATGCAGTTCGTAACGGTAATGTTCTCCACCGGATTGGCCTCCCTGTCACCCCGGCCAATTGATTTCAATACTATGGCGTCGTCGGCCGTAATGATCACCGAATCGGAGATGGTAACGTTTTTTGAAGAGCAGATGTCGATGCCGTCTGCATTGACACCCTTTTCAAGATCGGAATAGATATACACGCCACGAACAAACACGCGGTCACAATCGTTGAGCCGGACCGTCCACAGCGGAGAATTTATGACGGACACCCCGCTGAGCAAAAAATTGGTGCTGTCGTTAATGATGAACATGAAGGTATTCATAGCCTCACGGCTGCGGTAATACCTTCGCATATCAATGCCGGCAGCCCTTGCAATCTCAATTTCCCTGGCAATTTCAGGGTCCACACCGCGCATTTCGGTATAATCGTACCGCGCGAGGCCGTTGAGCGTACCGCTGCCTGTCACGGCGATGTTTTTTGCGTTCTCCGCAAAGATCATGCAACGCCCGCCCCGGATGAAGTCTTCCCTGTTCTGGCTGAGAAACAACGTGGCCCCGGGCTCGATGTTGAGGGTAACGTTATCCATGAGCTGCACGGTACCTACCGTATACTCACCCGAAGGCACGTTGACTACCCCGCCCCCGGCGGTGGTGCAGGCCACTATTGCGTCGCGAAAGGGTTTGGTGGCATTGTCCTTCCGTACACCGGTTGCGCCAAACTTTTTTACATCGTAAACACTCCCGGAAGGCTTCTCTTCATAACCGGAAGGCCTGCCCTCGGCTTGCGCTGCCAGGGAAGGTATGAGGCAGGCGCCCAACACTGCGCCACCGCGTGTCAGTACAGATCTTCGTGTAGATAATTGATTGATGGTATCGGAAGTATCAGTCATGGGCGTTCACGCGGCTATTTCCAAAATCCAATGCCGGGCGACGTCTGAAATCTATAAAAGGCTTTTTTTATATACAAACAAAATATATACTTGTTTACAAAATTGCTCCAACAGATAGTGGATGACGGATAAAATGTAATCTTTGGATCGGATCCTGAGCGCTTTCAGGTACGGTCCATTGTGAACAAGGGTTACGTGAAAGCATCAATTATGAAGCATGACAAAGCTCCCGTAGCGTTAATCGCCACCATGTTCCTCACCATTGGGGTGATGTTTTGTATGAACGATATCCTGTTACCCATAGTCAAGGAATCGTTCGGTCTTACCTATCTCCAGGCCACGTTCATCCAGGTCAGCTTTTACATCGTCTATATTATCTGGCCCGTAAGCATCTCCCGTTCAATAGCGCGGTACGGGTACCGGAAAAATATCATCGGCGCCATGTTCATTTGCACAGCAGGATGCCTCCTCTTTATACCCGCTTATTTTTTTGGCTCGTACGCGCTGATCCTGCTGGGTATATTCACGATATCGACCGGTGTTACCGTGGTGAACGTATCAGCAAATCCGTACGCGGCGCTGCTTGGAAGTCCGGACGGCGCCAATATCCGGTTG
>DATBVZ010000729.1:0-2686 GCA_036515095.1 Cyclobacteriaceae bacterium
GAAAGAACATATCCTCACCGTGACCTTCCATGTTGAATTTCGGATCGTGCCTGAGAATATGAAAATACAGGGCAACGAAAAATTCCGTGCATCCCAGCGACCCGCCAGGGTGGCCCGACTGGCAGGCATGAACCATGCGTACAATGTCCCGCCTGATTTGGGTACAGATCTTTTTCAGTTTTTCGAGATCGGGTTGAGCCATTTGTTCAAACTTTTGCCGCGAATATAATGGAAATGGTCGAAGAGTTGAAGAATTGAAGAATTGAATAAACGTGAAGGAGCGGCCTACTGCTTACTTCTTTCGGGTATCTTTCCTGGACCTGGATACCTTTGCAGATGCTTTCTTTTTGGCGGCAACTTTCGCAGCGGGCTTCTTGTCCTGCTTTACTTTTTCTTTTTCGTTTTGCAGGATCTGCGCTGAATGATTTTTTGTATCTACTTTTTCAATGATCTCCTCAATAATGCCGGCTTCGTTGATCACGAAAGTCACCCGTGCCGTGCCCATGTACTTTCGTCCATAGAGGGATTTCTCGACCCATGTACCGTACTTCCCGTGGATAGACTTGTCGGTGTCGGCCAGCAGGCTGAAGGGCAGGTTTTGTTTTGCGATGAATTTCTGATGCGATTTCTCCGAATCTGTGCTTACGCCGAAGACTTCATACCCCGCCTTTTGCAACTGCCTGTAATTATCACGGAGGTTACACGCTTCGGCCGTGCAGCCCGGAGTCATATCGCGCGGGTAAAAATAGAGCACCACTTTGCGGCCCTTGTGATCGGAGAGTTTAAAAGTGTTACCATCCTGGTCGTTGGTTTTAAAATCGGGCGCCTTGTCTCCTTTGCTGAGTGCCATGCGTTAAGGTATGCTGTGTGTGTAAGTCTGTTTGTTGCCTGCGTGATCCGTAACCGTCAGCATCAGTTCACCTTTCAATGGTTCCGATTTGTTGAGCCGTTCCGACCAGATCGAATCGCTCTTGGCGTCATAGTGCATTAGCAGCCAGTTACCATCGATCGCAGCCTCGTACGAGTCGATCCCCGAAAGGTCATCGCTGATCTTGAACCGTACGGTATTGTTGTTCAGTGATACCGGACGTATTTGCGGCGGGATGGTATCTGTATATATCGTGAAATCACCGAATTCGCGGGTTTGAAACGATATCCTTCCGTTTGAAAATACGCCGCCAAGGTAGGTATGCTGCTTGCCGTTGACACGATAAACCCCCACGCGTTTACTCCTGGAGTAAAGCTTCCGGGGTTTATAGGAAACGGCTATGTTCTGCCTTAGCGGAATAAGGCGATCGCCTATCGTGAATACCTCCGACGTTTTGTCCTTATGGACTGAGGTATTGAGGTAAAGTGTGTCGTAGAGTGCGCCGACAGGAAATTCGATATTGACCCGGTCGCTGTAATATTCGTAATCCGTCAAAGGCGGAACCCTTGTACGGAAATGAGTGACATAGGTCTTGTTATTGGTGATGATGGAGTCGGGCAAATGCCTGCGAAGGTCCACGAGGTACACGCTGCTTACGGTGTTATAGTAGGCAGGCGTGATTTGCCGTACGGTATCACCGGCATACACGAAAGCCTTTTGATCGGGTCCCGGTTGCGGCTGGACCGTCAGCATCAATACATTCTCCTGCAGGTCGGGTATGGGATACACACCCGCAGCGGGAAGATTCTTTACTTCCGCAGCGGGTGTTGAAGGGCGCAGCGTGAACTTTAACGTGCTGGTGTTGGCAAAGGAATCCATCATCCGGATCTCTATTTTCCTGTCCTGATCGCCACTGATTTCAAGCTTTCCCGACGTCGGCGAGCCCTGGTAGTAGGGAAGTGTGTTGCCATCGTCAATGTAGAGTTTGTAGAATCGTTTGCCGGTAGTGTGCAACGTTTTGTAGTTCATGAGCACATGAATGCGCCGGGTTTCGGTGATGTCTATTTTTTCGATGGACTGCCGAAAGGCGAGCTGACCATTAACCCGCATGTCGATATGGTTCACACCTCCATAAAAAGGGTCCTTGGGTTGAAATTTGTCTTTTGCCAGGAGTTCCACCCCGATATTTCCCTGCGCCATGATCGGTGCGCGCATGGTAAACTCGTTGCCCGAACGATAGGCATAGAATTCGAAACGACCGAACCGGTCATTGATCCTGGAGTTGGGATCGAGCGTGACCAGCGCCACTTTTTCAACCATGGGAGGCGTCTTGTCGACGATTTCATCGAACTCAAATGCCAGCGGGTTCAACGCGTCGTTATTCCTGTCCCTGATATCGAAGTGTACGTGCGGGCCGCCGGAAGAACCCGTATTCCCGGAGATGGCGATGAGGTCGCCCTGCTTAACGGGAAACTTATTCTTGTCCAGCTTGAGGTTGATGTTGAAGGATTCTTTTCTGTACTGTTCCTGCAGCACATAGTCGGCCAGCGGTTCTGCGAAGTGGTCGAGGTGACCATAGATTGTGGTATTTCCATCGGGGTGGGTTATGTAGATGACGTTACCGTACCCGGTAGGGCCCATTCCCACCCTGGAGATGTACCCCGATTGGCTTGCGACAACGGGATGACCGATCTGATTGTTTGTCCGGATGTCTATGCCCGAGTGAAAATGAGAGGTGCGCAATTCACCCATATTGCCCGCAAGCGATCCGGGTTGCCCGGGGTTGACCGGATACAGGTATTTTTCTTCGCGAAAGAA
>DATBVZ010000730.1:0-7366 GCA_036515095.1 Cyclobacteriaceae bacterium
CAGATATTCTGGAGAACCTAAAGTCCGGTGAATTCACCTTTGCTGCCAGCGGGCTGCCCATTCCCGGAGATCCTTCGGATAACCTATGTGTCCGTGCGTTCAGAATGATCGAGAGGGAATTCAGCATTGGTCCTGTCGCAATGCATTTGCATAAGATTATTCCTGCCGGCGCAGGACTCGGAGGAGGATCGTCCGATGCGGCACACACGTTAAAGTTGCTCAACCGTATCTTTGAACTGGACCTTGCAGACGAAAGACTTGAAGCGTATGCTTCGCAGCTGGGAAGCGATTGTAGTTTTTTTATACGGGGCAAACCAGCCGTAGGTACGGAACGGGGTAACCGGCTGACACCGCTGGAAGCAAACCCGGGTGACAGGCACCTTATTGTCGTAGCGCCGGGCATTCATATCCCCACAGCTGCCGCATACCTGGACGTTCACCCGGATGAGGCTCCGAAGTCATGCGCTGATATCGTATCAGGCCTGCCGCTGTGGCAGTGGAAGGATCACCTGAAAAATGATTTCGAAAAAAGTGTAGTTGCGCGATACCCTGAGGTCGGCAGGATCAAGGAGTTATTGTACGAGGCCGGCGCAGTGTATGCCAGCATGAGTGGTTCAGGATCTGCTGTCTTTGGAATTTTTGATAAGGCAACCCAAACTCCCGCAGAACTCGCGAATTATCGTTCGTGGTGCGGGCCTCTATCCGTTTGATTCAACAGGTTTTTCAAACCTGCGCTTGAGGTAAGGATAGAAGAGGATGGCGCCTACGATAATGGAAGCGCCTAAATAA
This sequence comes from Cyclobacteriaceae bacterium, assembly GCA_036515095.1. Lineage (GTDB taxonomy): Bacteria > Bacteroidota > Bacteroidia > Cytophagales > Cyclobacteriaceae > ZC4RG29. The sequence goes on from DATBVZ010000730.1 coordinate 790, forward strand.
AAATTTCCCGCCATTTTTTCCCTTTCGCCGAAAATGAGCAGCGCCATTATGATCCCGTATACCGGCTCCAGGTTAATGGTCAGTTGAATAAAAAAAACAGGGATCCTTTTCATCAGTTCAATCATTACCGTAAAGGCATATACGGTGCATATAAGTGCCAGGATGAACAGGTACACCCAATCCAAAGGGGTAGCATCAAGCCTGAGGACTCCGCCATCCGCCCAATGGTGTGCATAGAGCGGGAAAAAAACAGCTGTACCTAGTGCGGCACCGGCCATTTCATAAAAGGTTATGATCCTGGCATTGATCCGCTTGGTATAGCGGGCATTGATCACAGCAAACACGGCCGCCATTAACCCGGAGAAGATTGCGACGATGAAGCCCGCCCTTAAGTTGTGTTGGTAGGAGAAAATGATAACAATGCCTGTTATGACGCATAGCCCCAGCAAAACCTCAAAGCCCTTTACCCGCTTTCTTTGCGATACCGGTTCAATCAGGGCTGTCCACAGCGATGCCGTTGCAAATCCGACGAGGCTGACCGAAACATTGGCTATCCGGGCCGCGCCGAAAAAAGCAATCCAGTGAACGGCAACCAGCATCCCGGTAAGGAGAAGGCCCGTTGCATCTTTCCCGCTTACCCTGAAGCTCCTGTTTCCGACAAGCATCAAGACGCCAAGGCCTGAGGCCGACAGAAGGGTACGGTAAAATATCATTTCTACCGGCGGAAGGGAGATCAACATCCCCAGGATCGCTGTGAATCCCCACAGGAATACAATGAAGTGGAGCTTGAGATAATCGGCATTCACTACGATCATCGCGGTACGTACTTGTACATGCCCAGGGCAATCAGGGCAAAGATGATGTTGGGAATCCATACCGAAATCGGCGGCGGCATGGAGCCCGTTTCTGCGAAGGTGCGGAAGAGCATAAAAAAGATGATGAAGATAAAGGACAACAGGAATCCCAGGGCGATCTGCAGGCCGGTTCCTCCCCGGCTCTTTCGCGAAGACACGATCACACCCATAAAGACCAGTATGAAAATGGTGAAGGTTGAGGCGTACCGGGTATACATTTCCACTTCGTAGACCTCCACGCCGGCCGAACCGCGTGTCCGCAAGGTGCGGATGTAGTCATTCAGTTCGTTAAGTGTCATCCCGTCATACTTGCGGTAGTCGCTTTCAAATTCCCGGGGATGGATTACCAGGGCCGTGTCCAGTGACTTTCCACTGCGCTCCAGCATGTCGTCGGGCGCAGTCGCCGCAACAGGAACCATACCTTCTGCGCTTTCCGGCGATGATTGAATGCGTCGCGAAGCCTCAAAGACCGAGTCGACTCGTTTCAAATTCCATTCGTACAACGTCCACTTCTGTTTCAGGGAATCCCAGCTAACCCGGTTGGCCATGAGTTTTTCCACCAGCCGGTTGTCCTCGAATCGTTCCAGGGTAAAATGATACCCGGTCCTTGAAACGTTCTGATAGCTCTGCATGTACAAATAGGTTTGCGGCGCGACCTGTATATGAATATTCCGCTTGTCGAAGTAATAGGGATTCTGAAGGTACTGAAGTTCAAAGGCAAGCCTTGATTTGTTTGAGTTGGGAATGACCCATCCGTTCAGCACAAAGCTTATCGCAGCCACGACCAATGCACCTGCGAAATAAGGGCGCAGCATTCTCTTGAAGCTAATGCCGCTGCTTAATATAGCAATGATCTCCGTGTGCGCGGCCATCCGCGAGCACACGTACACGGTGGCAATGAAAATGGTGATCGGGGTAATGAGGCTTCCTATCCAGGGAATGAAATCCTTATAGTATCCAAGTATCTCCATGGTTGTGAGCTGTGCCCGGGCATACTTGTCCATCTTCTCCGTCAGGTCGATCACGCTGACAATAACCAGCAGGATCATGACCACGAATACGAACGTACTCAGGAAACGTTTCAGGATATAGTTATCGAGTATTTTCAACGAGCGTTCAGTTAGAGCCGTCTTTTTACTTTATCAACCATTTCACCTTTCCAGGTGGAAAATTTTCCTTCTTCGATCTTGGTTCTTGCCATCCTGACCAGCCAAAGGTAGAAAGTCAGGTTATGAATACTCGCAATTTGCGCGCCCAATATTTCTTTGCTGATCACAAGGTGACGAAGGTAAGCCTTCGGGTAGAATGTACTTGCATATCCGCCGATGGAAGGGTCTATCGGCGAGAAATCTTCTTTCCATTTTTCATTCCGGATATTGATGATCCCCTCGGATGTAAATAGCATGCCGTTCCGGGCATTACGGGTAGGCATCACGCAATCAAACATATCGATTCCCAGGGCAATGCACTCGAGGATATTTTCCGGGGTACCGACACCCATCAGATAGCGCGGCTTGTCCCGGGGAAGTATGCGGCAAGTGAGATCGGTCATCCGGTACATCTCTTCAACCGGTTCTCCAACTGAAAGTCCGCCTATTGCATTGCCCGGCAGGTCCTGCCGGGCAATGAATTCCGCCGACCGCTCGCGCAGTTCGGTGTACGTGCTTCCCTGGACGATTGGAAAGAGCACCTGATCGAAACCATATGCCGGTTCAGTCGAGTTCATACGTTCAGTACAACGCGACAGCCACCGATGAGTTCGCTCCATTGACGCAAACGCATACGGATAGTCGCATGGAAAGGGGGTACATTCGTCGAATGCCATAATAATGTCGGCGCCGATCGTGCGTTGGATGTCGGTTACCTGCTCGGGCGTGAAGACATGCCTGGAGCCATCGATATGGGAAGTAAATACGCACCCGTTTTCGGTTATTTTGCGCGAACTGCCCAGCGAATACACCTGATAGCCGCCGCTGTCTGTCAGGATTGCCCTGCTCCACCTGCTGAACTTGTGGAGGCCTCCGGCCTTACCCAAAACCGCCATTCCAGGCCGCAGATACAGGTGGTAGGTGTTGCCAAGGATTATCTCGGCGCCAATGTCATCCCTCAATTCGCGCTGATGTACTGCTTTCACAGCACCGGCAGTGCCCACAGGCATAAAGATCGGGGTATGGATATCACCGTGGGCCGTGTGAAAAATGCCAGTCCTTGCGCCGGAACCGGGGTCTGTTGCGAGAAGTTCATATGCCATAAGCGCCGCAAAATACGCTTAGCGGGTGAGAATTCCCCACCTGGCATCCGGAAGGGACCAGTTACCGGACCTGGGTAGGTTCTGAATTGAGGTATGACTCCAGGTTTTGGGGGGTTATTACCTCAAGAGGGAACAGGCTCAGCGGCGGTGTGCTCTTCCTGAACAGCAGGTGATTGGCCAGATGAGTGATACCGAGGAATGCCTGCCGTTTCGGGTTTTGGTTGATCAGGAAGTCGATGATTCCCGACCGCATGAACTCCAGGTTTTGCTCCAGCAGGTCATATCCTACCAGCCTGATACCATTTTTACCGTGTTTTTGAAGGATTGACGCGGCTATGTACGTTCCGGAGGATGTGCTGGCAAAAATTCCTTTCAGCGAAGGATTGTCAAGCAGTCCCCGAATCTTGTTATTAGTGGCCTCTTCGTCGTGGTTGCTGAGATCGTACGATTTGATATTATGTTCGAACTGGCCATTGTATTTTTGAAAATAATCGCGGAATCCACGTTCTTTCTCAAGCAGGTGGATCGCATTATGCATGTCTTCGTATATGTGCAGTACTGCAAATGAACCGTCTCCCTGCTGCCCGATGTGCATCAGCTCAGCACCCACATGACCGCTTTGATAGAGATCCTGGCCGATGAAGCTCAGCGGATGGGCTTCGGGGATGTTTGTATTAAAGAGTACATAAGGAATGGAGCCCTTTGTGTAAGCGTCAAAAAAAGGCAGGGCTTCGTGATAGAATATGGGGGCAATCAGCAGCCCGTCCGGTTCAGCTTCATTTGCCTTTTCGGCCGCTAATTGGTATGAATTGCGGTCGAACATGTCGAAGAAAAAGGGCTCTACCGTAACTCCATACTGCCTCCACTCGGTTTCGGCCTGTTGGATGCCACGTCCGCAGAGTTCCCAATAGGGGTCCTGCTCCGGATCCGGGACAAGAACTGCAATCCTGTAGTTTTTCTTGGATCCCAGCGTCCTGGCGATCAGATTGGGCTTATAGTCGATCTGGTCCAACACCGCCACCACCTTTTTGAGGGCCTCTTCGGAAACCCTCCCCCGATTGTGCAACACACGGTCCACGGTGCCGGCAGAAACGCCGGACATCCGGGCAATGTCTTTGATTGTAATGTTTTTTCGGTTAGCCATAGGTTCAAATTCAGCCCGGAGGTTCGGAAACCGCCGGAATTTCCAACTGCCACAATTTAATCTGTTTGCGAGCACAAAATAATTGTGTGCGAACACATTGTCAAGGGTTATCTGTGTTTTTGCAGGCAGGGGGCTCGTATACAGAGGTGGGGGCGGGAGGGTATACCTATACACACATACGTATGCAAGCTTACACATATACTTGTTGATCTGTATATCTAGTATACCCAAGACTGGTAGGATAGGGGATGGTTTCCCTTTATTCAAGCTTCAACCCTTCAACCCTTCAGCCCTTCAAGCTTTAATCAGGCTTCAACCCCTCAATCCTTCAACCTTTCTCCCGGACCGCGTTATATTTGGGCGTCGCAAAATATACCCGGGTTGTCATCGGTTGTCATCGTATGCCTGATCGTGTTAAGCGCTCAGATCTTTTGTCTTATTGCTTTGCTTGGAGCCTTCCTTCCCGTTGCCCGCGTACGGTCAGGGGGCGCAAATTCCGTTTCCGTGGTTATCTGCGCCCGCAATGAAGCGCCCAACCTCAGGCTGTTGGTCCCTTTGCTGCTGAAGCAATCGCATGAACCATTTGAAGTAATTGTTGTCAACGACCGGTCTGTGGATGACAGTGCAGCGTTTCTGCAACGTGCATGTGAGAAGGATGCCAGGTTGAGGGTCATCCACATCGATCGTGTGCCGGAAGGGTTAAACGGGAAAAAGTATGGTCTTTCCCGTGCTATCAGGGAGGCAGTCCATGAGATCGTGTTGCTTACGGATGCCGATTGCAGGCCTGCCACCCGGCGATGGATAAGTGAAATGGCTTCCACTTTTGTTCAGGAATGTCAGATCGTGCTGGGGTACTCGGCGTACCTGAAAACTTCAGGACTCCTCAATACGTTTATCCGGTTTGAAACGTTGCTAACCGGTATACAATACATCGGGATGGCGCGCATTGGCCTCCCGTATATGGGTGTAGGTCGCAATCTGGCCTACCGAAGGTCCTATTTTCTGGAAAGCGGGGGCTTTGCAGACTTCATGGAAGTTACGGGTGGTGATGACGATCTGTGGGTGAACCGGAACGCCGGCAAGACAAACACCCGCATTTGTACACGTCCTGCGTCTTTGGTCTGGTCTATCCCAAAGACCACCTGGCGGTCGTTCCTGAATCAAAAATTACGTCATCTGTCTGCAGGTATACGATATCGGTTCATGCATCAGGCCCTGCTGGGCTTGTTTAACGCGTTGTATGTTTTTAGTTGGATTTTGTCCCTCATTTGCCTTTTTCTTTTGCCGGCGCCCTATGCTGTACTTTTTGTGTTCGCACTCCGGTGCGCGCTCTTCGTTGCACTGGTGTCTGTCGCATCCGTCCGATTGGGGGACAAATTCAGTCTGTGGCCTGTTATCATCTTAGATTTTCTATATGTGATTTACTATATTTCAACGGCTCTGCGGGCACTTTTTATCAGGAAGATACAATGGACGAACTGAAACGGGATTTTTCAGACAAGGCAATGGAGGATTTCCGGCTCATTGACCGTGCAGTCACGCATGACGATGAGCAGGCCTTTGCGCGATTGCTCCAGCGTTACAAGCGGCCGGTGTATCACATGATCCTGAAAATGGTTCGAAATGTTGATGATGCCGAGGATCTTACCATTGAATCCTTTGCCAAAGCTTTTCGAAGCCTTCACCGCTTTAAAAAGGATTTCACGTTCAGCACCTGGTTGTTCCGGATAGCTACAAACAATACCATTGACTTTATCAGAAAAAAGAAGCTCAACACGCTGAGCATTGATAACACGTTCACGGATGATGATGGCCAGTCGGTCTCGCTCGATGTGGAAGACGAGAACCTCAATCCGCAGGAGGAAACGATCAAAATGCAGAAAGCTGAGCTGATCCAGGTATTTGTGGACAAGCTGCCCCCGAAATACCAAAGGTTGGTCCGGCTTCGCTATTTTCACGAGCTGTCATACGAAGAAATTGCCGAAGAACTCGATGCTCCCCTGGGCACCGTGAAGGCGCAATTGCACCGCGCCCGCGAGCTCATGTTTGAAATGGTGAAAAACAAAAGGGACCATATATAATGTGTTTATGTGTTGAAGTGTTTATGTGTTTAGGTTGCGCATGGATGAAACGTGGTGATGTTGTTAAAGTTGCTGTGTTGAATGACATAATGCGCACGACCTCTTAGGAAAGGTAGTGCGCGGTGTATTCAAAGCAGAAAACTTACTCAACAAGATCAATCTTCAATCTGGACCATATATAATGTGTTTATGTGTTGAAGTGTTTATGTGTTTAGGTTGCGCATGGATGAAACGTGGTGATGTTGTT
>DATBVZ010000731.1:0-7227 GCA_036515095.1 Cyclobacteriaceae bacterium
CGTTAACACCCTGGAGTTGTATCTGCAGTGTGAAGTCCTTATACGAGACGGTGCTCATAAGACCATAAATGGCCTTCGGGTATTTTCTCGCAATGATCCACCGATCATCTGCATTGATCTGACCATCGGGAGCATGCGTCAGTTCGCCCTCGCTTCTGCCGCTCACATCGACAATCATCACATCGCCCGGTTCCTTGTTGGAAAACAATGGCCCCTGAGGATTGGCATCCAATACTTCCTGACTGCTGATGATCCCGTTTGTCTTGTAACCGAAATAGGATCGCACAGGATAACCTTCCACGATTCCGCTGGTGCTTAAATCAGCCCCGTCCAGATCGAGTACCTCATTGCGGTTAGCCGCCAGGTTAAGATTGAAATCAAAACTCCAGTCGTTAACGGAGGTCACATACCCAACGATCACTTCAAAGCCCTTATTCCTTACCTTCCCGGCGTTCACGAAAGGATCAGTTCCCTTTCCTGTCGATTCCGTAATAGGACGCTGGAATATGATGTCTTCGGTGTCCTCAATATAAAAATCGAGGTTGGTATACAGGTGATCATTTAACAATGTTGCGTCAATACCAATATTTTTCTTGATTGTTGTCTCCCACGTTATATCCGTATTCACAGCGTCACTATAGGTATACCCGGGAACAATCTGCTGGCCTGCCGCATAGGGATAATTATCGAGCGCTGATACGGTTGCGTAATCACTCAAAGCATTGACATTTCCGACCGAACCTATACTTCCGCGGAGTTTCAGCTCATTTATGAATCCAAGACTGCTCATGAATCCTTCCTTTGAAATCCTCCATCCGGCGGATATGGACGGAAAAACACCATACCGGTTTCCGTCAGCAAGTTTCGACGATCCGTCCCTCCGGACTGTCATCCCGACCAGATACTTATCCCGGAAACTGTAATTTACCCTTCCAAACATCGACAGGAATGCCCAGTCATAAAATCGGTTTTCATTGGTTTGCGTTGATGGGTCACCGGCCTCAAGAAACTGAATTTCATTATTGGGTGTTCCTGCTCTGAAGCCTTCGAGGGTTTCCCGCTGCCACTCCTCAATGGAATAACCCAACAGTGCGCTTAAGCTGTGTTCATTACTGAACTGCTTGTTGTAGTCCAGCAGGAAATCACTTATGGTGTGAAAGGTCTGCCTGTTATTTTTCCTGACCTGATTCACGCCGATAACACCATTGGTCAAATACGTAGGTGCGGCGGCATTGAAATTAGTCTTATACCGTTGCTCCCACTCAAGGCTCTGGCGGGCTGTGAATTTGAGACCTTCAACCAGATCAACGGTTAGGTACAGGTTGCCCATCAGGCCCCTGGTCTTGGTGTTAGCCACATTTTCATCAAGTCCGAAAAGCATGTTACCGCCGTTCTCGATATATGAATTTCTCACATAACCGTAACGACCATCGTCTTCATAAGCGCGTTTTATGGGCACTGTAGTCAGCGCATCCTGCCATACTGTTTCTCCTAGTCCGCGAATCTCACCGTTTGTTTCAGTGGCATAAACGTTGAGTGAGTTGCCAAATCTGATCCAATCATTGATCTTATGGTCGGTGTTGAGCAATAAGGTGTACTTCGTAAAATCAAAGGACTTCACCATAAGCTTGTTATCCTTGTACCCCCCTGATATATAGTAGTTGGAATTCTCATTGCCACCGGTTACGGACAACTCATAGTTTTGCAAAACGCCGGTGCGCTTTACCTGTTCCTTCCAGTCCGTGTCGACACCCTGGTATTGCAGGAGATCATCATCGGTCCACTGCTTGGGCACACCCTCGTTGTCGTACGATTCGGTAAAGATGTCGATATACTGTTCGGCATTCAGCAATTCCCGCTTCAGGTTTCCTTCCTCCTGAAAGCCCAAATACGTATTGAAGGAGATGGTCGGCTTGCCTTGACCTGAACCGCGCTTGGTAGTGACAAGAATTACCCCTTTTGCGGCACGAGCTCCGTAGATAGCAACAGCAGATCCATCCTTAAGCACCGATATGGAAGCGATGTCGTTGGGAGAAAGATTGTTGATGCCGTCTGTGATCAAACCGTCAACGACGTAAATAGGACTGTTCTTGTTGGCAAAATCATTTTCATTGGCCCCATTTGAGTTTTCGTTGCTTCCAAACGATGTTACACCACGGATAACCACATTTGGCGCCGCGCCAGGCATCCCGCTGGTCGACGTAATGCTAAGCCCGGGGGCTCTTCCTGCCAATGCATCCAGCGGATTTATAGCAGGAACACGCGCAAAATCCTGCGACGAGATTGTTGCGATGGCCCCGGTCAGGTCTTTTTTCTTCTCCGTTCCGTAACCGACCACGACAATTTCTCCGAGGGATGTGACGTCAGGTGTCATAAGCATATCCAGGGATGTTCTTTCCCCGATAACCACCTCCTCCGTAAGATACCCCACGTAACTAAACACCAGGGTGGCATCACGGGAGGGCACCTCAATACTGTACTTACCTTCGATATCGGTAATCGTTCCCTGAGAGGTACCTTTAACAATGACATTTACGCCGGGCAAACCGTCGCCACCTTCTCCGGTGACGAGTCCGGAAATGGGTATCTGTGCATACGCGAACGTGGACAGAAATGCAAAGACGAGGAGTAATGGCATCACCCTGCAAATCTTTACGATGTACAATTCTTTCATAGATAATGGTTAAGGTTGGACACTTTTTTCCAATGCGGACTGGAAAATTCAGTCCGGCGATTTCAATTTTTTCGCAGAAGCTATATTAGCTAAACCCGGTAAGCAGGAAGTGCTATAATCCGGTCTAAAAGGTGCACTTATCGTTCAGGCACTCAATAATCATCGTTTTTCATTGTTGTCCGGGAAATGTGGAAAGAGCGGGCCAAGGAGCAGCGGCAAGAGCAATAGGCAGTAGGCAACCGGCAGTAGGCAAAGTAAAACGTTGAAATTCGCGTTACCATTGAGGTGCTGTAAGTGAAACAAGAGGTATCGTGTTAATATTTTCGGTTCCAGCCCCAGCGGGGCTTCATGTTTGTAGCCTGGTTTCGAACTCAGGAAACGCGCCACAGATGATCCTAATCGAAGCGAGCACTTTCATGGCGCGCAGCAAGGTGATCGTTTGATCCTGGCAGGATCTTTCGCGTGGGATGAGTTGTTCGTATGCACCGGGGATACTTTCGCGATAGTTCAAAAAATCACCCTAATTAAGATCCATTGGCCGAACTATTTATCAATCTGGATTTTCTCCGGACAAAGTGATTGTTTTTGATACTCAGGCCGACAATTCGTATGCATTGAGAGTTTTGCAAAGCAGAAAATACGCGCAGTGCCAGCCGGAACTTTTTCATTGGTCAAACAACAACCCTGTGTCAAGCTGATCAATTCCTGCATTTTCAGGAATGATCGTAAGCCGTTCACCGGTTTTGGTCCTTAATTTGATTTTAACGCCATTGAGTTTTTTCCAACGCTTACCGTTGCGATAAATGACCAGATTTTCTCCCGGCCATGGGTTATGGAGATGGCATTCCTTTCCCTCTTGTGACAGGACCTCAACAAATTCAGTCGTCCCTTTTTGCTGTTTCGAGCTTACGAGGAACCCACCGCGACACAGCAGTGAAAACTGTGCGTCCCATTCTTCAGGCCAGGCCGGAAAAACATGTATCACGGGAATTTCCCCTGGCGCCGAAGGCACACTCTGGCATAATGCAAAGTGCAAGGCTTCGGCCGCCCTGCCCAGGCGCTGAACGCTGGTAGTTTGTTCGCCCTCACGCAAATCCATCCGGTTGGGCATAATATCGACCTCCGCTGATTGTACCTGGTTGGGAAGAAGGTAGCGCGTAGATTCTTTGCGCCCCAACAAGCTTCCGGCTACCGGTAGTTTGGAAAGTACATAAATGCTTTGCCTCTCCGAAATACCTTCCGGGAAATAGGCATCAAATGTGGCATTAGCAACGGCTCTCATGGTTTCTTCGGATTCCAGGTTGCAGAGATCAAAGAACCAGACCGGAAGCGTATTAGGATCCGGCAGGCGATTGCCGTCGCCCTGGATCATTGGCGGCAGGGACCGCTTCCATACCGGTTTTGCTGCCGACTCATTAATGGGCAAGGGCGAAAGATTTCGCAAAAACTCCTTCCAGGAGGAACGGAGATCGGAATCGACACCTAAGATTTCCGACGCTCTGATGGCTGCCGGAAATACGCCCATCATGGAAGCTATCTCCTCGATGGTATTGTGCCCACCCCAAACCGATTCATTATCATTGACGTGATAAATATGGTAACGACCATCCCTCTCCTTGCGGACATGGGGGAAATTCCGATAGAATTCAGCTACACCCTTGAGCATTGGGTACGCGCTGTTGCGAAGCCAGTCAATGTCCTGTGTATATTCATACTTCAACCAATACTGGTAGGCAATTTTAGCTCCGCGCGAGAAAATGTGTGTGACATGACCGAAAGGACCACCGCCTTTATCCGAGGTATGCCACTTTCCGGCGCTCCACCCTTCATCTTTTTTCCAGTTCCATCGGCTTAGAAAGGGTAGTTTGGTGCTTGCATAGTCTGTGAATTCAAAGGACCGCTCTTCCCATGGCTTCTTCAACAGGTACAGGGACTGCATTTCTCCGGCAACCTGGTCCGGCAGTTCTCCCAGTCCATCGAAAGAAACCGTCTCCGGGATGTAGATGCCCCGGCTGCCCCACTGTCTCATGGCTGCATCAGCGCATGATTCATACATGGATGAATACATGCTGAACATCGGACTCATTAATTCGATATGATTGGCAGCAAATAAGGCATTATACAGGCAGCTCTGATTGGCGCCCCAGAACAGACTGCCCCATTTACGTATGTCACCCCCCGTTGTCCAGAGCATACCGTTAAATTTTGCCGGATACTCACCACGGGAAGAAGATGCCATTACATACAAATAATAGGTGTAATTCTTCTCTACCATATCGGCCACACCATCCTTGCTATGCATATGCACATAGGACTTGCTCCAAAAGTCACTCCACCACTTCTCGTTGGATCCGGATAATTTGCTCATGCCCTGATCCATTGCCTCATGAAGGTTTCTCATTGCTTCCACCTTCAGATCTTCGTCACGATTGAACGTGGCCGCGCTGGCGATGAACACCACAAACTTGCCGTTACCGGGGGGAACTACGATCCTGACATCGGATTCGTTTGCCCATATTGTTCTTCCCCGCCGTCCTATGACTCCGATCACCACCAAAGAACCGCAGAAGTATTTATCCTCCGTAAATTCCTGCTTCAAGGCAATGTGTTCGTTTTCAACGTTGACTTTTGATAAGGCCGTATGGTTTCCCTTGCGCGTCAGGGGCCAACGGAGGGCGCGCAGGTGGATGCTAACCGGCGCGGGATCCGTACGATTATCCTCCACTTCTATTGCCATTACGTCCTTGTGCATCCAGGCGATTACCTTAGCCGTAATCCCAATGCCCGATACACCAACTTGTCCCTTATAACAAGAAAGCTGTTGTTTAAATTGTGGTACTGCAAATACATCGTCTGCGGCGGAGAAATCAATGTCGACAAAGCCCAAGCCTCCGCAATAGTCTGTATGTCTTTCGTAAAAATTGTTCGTTGAAGCATTTTGAGCAAACACGTCAACCCGGTTGATCTGAAAGTGCAGGGCCGAAGGTGTGGTCCATACCAGACTACCCATCCTTCCATTACCAACCGGCATACCCTCCTCGCTTCTCTTAACCGGTGTGGTGTAGGTCAGGTCTGCCCGGGAGACAAGTTTTGCATAATCATTCTGGGAAAAAAGAGGCGACAACCCTGCGAGAAATGTGATCAAAAATACCGGTAGACCCAGGAAGCCGCTACGGCGAGTAAATAAAATTCGATTTCTCATTGCCTGTAGGATCAAATTGCAGTGTGCGCTTCCATTATTTTAACCATCCAGTTTTTTCTTCCACAACAGCGCTTCCAGAAAGTAATAATCGCCGTATATTAACGGAACGTCTACTTCACTATCGGAAGGTTTTGAACCCGTACTATGAAGCAGAATAAACCCGCTATTCTTACCCACCTCTGAGGTGTAATGACCGTAAAGAGACTCCAATATCTTATTTGCTGCGTTCCTGTATCCCGACCCGGCTGTAGAATAGGTACTTAATTCGTAAAGCGCGGAGGCCATAACCGATGCAGCGGAAGCGTCACGCGGCTCATTTGGGATCCCTGGGGCATCAAAGTCCCAGTAGGGAACAAGGTCATTGGGGAGATTGGAGTGGTTTAGAATGAAGCTTGCTATTTTTTCTGCATGATCAAGAAATTGGCGATCGCCCGTTTCCCGAAAACACATCGTATATCCATAAAGTCCCCACGCCTGTCCCCTCGACCAGGCTGAATCATGGGAATAACCCTGGTGCGTATTTTTCTTTATCACTTTTCCGGTAATTGTATCATAGTCAAGTACGTGGAAGGAACTACCATCATCCCGATAGTGATTCTTCATGGTTGTTTGTGCATGGCTGACGGCTATGTCATAGAAAGATGAATCACCGGTTAGCTTTGTTGCTTCAAACAAGAGTTCCAGGTTCATGAGGTTATCAATGATCACGGGGCAATCCCATTTATTGCGGCTGTGATCCCACGAGCGCAGGATCCCGGCAGCGGGTTTGAAACGCGTGGTCAGGGTTTTTGCTGCTTGAATGATAATGTTCCTGTACACGGTATCGCCTGTAAGCCTGAAACCCTTTCCAACACTGCAATAAATTTTAAATCCCATATCATGGGTTTTGCCATTCCATTGCTCCTGCTCAACATAGGATGTGAATGTTCTTGCCTGTTCCAGCCATTTGATCTGCCCTGTATGCTCGTACAGGCACCACAGCATACCGGGAAAGAAACCGCTCGTCCAATCATGGGAGGGCACCAGTACAAGGTCTCCATTGATCAAGGTCCTGGGTGAAACGGGTACGGGTTTGGATTTGCCTTCATTCAATTTTTTCCAGGTATCCCGGGCGGCATTGACTTCCCTGACCATCATATCGCACTGCTGTTCTGCAAGACGAAAGGCGCTGCTGAAGAGATCCATGTCCGTGGTTGTTTCCATCCTTGAACATGACATAACGCTGACAAGGCAAATAAATGCCATAGGTGTGCCCGTGATCAACATTTTTCTGAACGACATAGAATCCGTACTACTATTTATCGGCTTTTAGCGGTATGACCATATTCCATGAACGGGTCGCATTGTTAAA
>DATBVZ010000732.1:0-6205 GCA_036515095.1 Cyclobacteriaceae bacterium
TTTTACCCGGACTTTCGCCGCTCCGTCAATTCAGGGCAGGCGGATCATTGGATAAGGTACTGGCATTACTTCTGCGTGACAAACAATAAGGGCATGTAAGCTTAACGCTTCCGGTTTACCAATAAACAATACCTTATTGTAACTTTACAAAAATAACCGGGAGTGATCCGGGAAACCAATTTATCTCAACCCACGTGAATGATCGCACGCTTAACCGATGAAGGCTTACCTGCTCAAATCCATACATGACCTGAACCGGGAAGATAATCCCCTCGTGTTGAGCGACCTGCCTGATCCAATCCCGCAGCGCGATGAAATTCTGATCCGGGTCTCGTGTTGCGGTATATGCCATACCGAGTTGGATGAAGTGGAGGGACGGACACCGCCTTCAGCATATCCGGTCATCCCGGGACATCAGGTTGTCGGAGAAGTTGAAGGACTTGGGTCTGCCGTGACCCGCTTCAGGATCGGCGATCGCGTGGGTGTGGCCTGGATCTTCCTGGCCTGTGGCGTTTGTGAACATTGTCTTGAAGGCAATGAAAACCTTTGCCCGGAATTCAAGGGAACCGGTCGCGATGCCAACGGAGGGTACGCCGAGTACATGACCGTAAATGAAAAGTATGCGTATCGAATTCCGGATGCGTTTCGCGATGAAGAAGCGGCACCCTTATTGTGCGCCGGCGCGATCGGTTATCGCTCGCTCCGGTTAACAGGAATACACGATGGCCAGGTCCTGGGATTGACGGGCTTTGGCGCTTCCGGGCACCTGGTTCTCAAGATGGCACGCTTCATGTATCCGTCGTCGCCGATCCTGGTATTTGCGCGCAGCAGTGAGGAGCAGGCTTTTTCCCTTACGCTGGGCGCGGTATGGGCGGGCCAGGTCACGGATGAGCCTCCTTATCAGGCTCACGCCATTATCGACACGACCCCGGTATGGACACCGGTGGTTGAGTCATTGCGCCATCTGCGTTCCGGCGGAAGGCTGGTGATCAATGCCATTCGCAAGGAATCCGTTGATCATAGCGCCTTACTCCAACTGGATTATCCGCAACATCTGTGGATGGAGAAGGAAATCAAGAGTGTAGCTAATATCACGCGCAAGGATGTTGAGGACTTTCTTTTGTTGGCGGCAAGGATACCACTTCGCCCGGAATTTGAAATTTATCCCTTTGCAGATGCCAACAAGGCCCTGGTAGATATGAAACGCAAGTCCGTTAAGGGGGCAAAAGTTCTGAGCGTGATGCCGGTACCATCAAAATCTCCGCGCACTGTTGCCGCAGTGCGTGATTAATAAGCATCTTGCTGTCTCGTTATGATCATTATCACGCTACTCCGCTATCTCTTTTCCATTTTGACGGCTCTCCTGGTGATGTTGCTGGTGTTTGTGCTTGTTTCGGTCGTTCCTATTGATCGCACGCCCTATACACAAAAGGATTTCTATCCGGTGATGAATCAAAACCTGGAATCACTTGACGGACTGGCGATCCCACCTGCTGAGCACGGATTTGCCGCTGGCTTTGCAAAAGAGAATATCACGCCGGCTTATCCTACCGCCCTCGCGGGAAGTGGGTTGCGCCGGCTGCACTTCAAAACTATCCATGATTCCATCTATGTCAGAACCATTGTTATTTCCAATGGAACAACATCGGTTGCCCTGGTATCCCTGGATATGTTACTTGTACCGCCGGAAGTGACGCGTCTTCTTGAAAGCGAGTTGAAAACGATCGGCTATGGGCTCGACAATACCTACCTGTCAGCAACACACACCCACAGCAGCATAGGCAACTGGGGCAAACATTTATCTGGCCGGCTGTATAGCGGTCCCCATGATGATGCGTTGGTGAATTTCCTTGTAAAAAAAATCGTGAGGTCTATTGCCACCGCAGATTCCGTTGCAATCCCCTCAACGGTCAGTGCGGCAACTATTCCGGTCGGCAATATGCTTTACAACCGGCTTGCGCGCGAGGCCGGTACCATAGACTCATTGCTTCGTGTGGTTGAGATTAACCGGATCGACAGCAGTCGCCTCATCCTGGCGAGTTTTACGGGGCATGCTACATGCGACCAGTCCGGCAGCCTCGGGCTTTCGCGCGATTATCCCGGTGTCTTTGTAGACGCGCTGGAGCGTCAGGGATACACGATGGCCATGTTTATGGCTGGCGCTGTTGGCAGCCATGGATGTATCGGACCGGAGCGCGGACGGAAGCTGGTCAATCAGGTCGGGGAGACCCTTGCCTCTGCTTTTGCCGGCTCGCGGGAATTGCTTCAACCGGTGAACGACTCCACCCTGGTTATGGTCAGCGTTCCCCTTGAGCTCGGATCACCTCAATTCAGGATTTCAAAGAACTGGTGTGTGCGACCCTGGTTGTTCAATGCGGTGTTCGGTACATATCGCCCTGAACTTACGGCGTTGCGCATAGGCGACCTGTTAATGCTGGGTACACCCTGCGATTTTTCAGGCGAACTTACCGGCGCCCTCGACTCGGCGGCGACACGTTTGGGTATGCGTGCGATGGTCACCAGCTTTAACGGCAACTATGTAGGCTACATCACGAAGGATGAATGGTATGATGTCGATCACTACGAGACACGGCTTATGAACTGGTATGGTCCGGGTAACGGGTCCTATCTTTCGGAATGCCTGACCAAATTGATAGAATCGCTGGATGAATAACCTGCCCATGTCCTATCCCGTACTGGAGGTCATACGCGAACTTAAGGTTGCTCTTCATACACACCCCGTTATCATTCTTCAGGCTCCTCCCGGGGCAGGCAAATCAACCGTCTTGCCGCTCCACATTGTCGACGAACCCTGGTTGGCCGGCAGAAAGATACTCATGCTCGAGCCGAGGAGGCTGGCTGCCCGCGCCGTCGCCTTCCGCATGGCTGCTTTACGCGGCGAAGAGATCGGGGGTACTGTTGGCTATGCTGTCCGGTTTGAAAGCAAGGTGAGCGCCTCTACGCGCATTCAGGTGGTGACCGAAGGAGTATTGAACCGAATGATCCATACAGACAACGCACTTGAAGACACAGGATTGATCATATTTGATGAGTTTCATGAGCGCAGTCTCCACTCCGACCTGGCATTGGCGCTCAGTCTCCAGGTGCGCCAGATACTTCGTCCTGACCTGAAGATACTGATCATGTCTGCTACCCTCGACGGTGATGCAATTTCCCAGCGCCTGAACAATGCACCGGTGATCAGCAGCTCAGGCAAGCAGTTCCCGGTTACTGTTAACTACAGCGACAACAAAGACCAAAGCAAAACAAATGTATCGGTTCAGGCTGCAGCAGCCATTCAGAAAGCAGTCCGTGGGCAAGCGGGTGACGTACTTGTATTTTTGCCTGGCGCGGGGGAGATCAGACGCACGATGCAAATTCTGGAAGAGGATGATCCGGGTGTGGTCGTGTTACCCCTTTATGGAGATCTGTCCTTCGCCGATCAGCAAAAAGCCATACTGCCGGATGACCAGGGATTGACGAAGGTTGTATTGGCAACGTCCATTGCTGAGACTTCGCTGACAATCGAAGGCATTTCGATCGTGATTGATTGCGGGTATTCACGGGTCCCGAAGTTTGACCCCCGGAGCGGCCTGACAAAGCTTGAGACCGTGCGTGTCACCGGCGATTCCGCCGATCAGCGTGCGGGACGTGCAGGGCGGTTAGGACCGGGGATTTGTTACCGCCTGTGGAGTAAGCAGGAGCATCAATTCCTTATCCCGAATCGACGACCTGAGATCCTGGATGCCGACCTCTCGACATTGGTACTGGAGCTTGCCCTATGGGGGGTACGAAATAGCGAGGAGCTTACCTGGATAACGCTCCCCCCGGCGGGAGCGTTGAGCCAGGCGAAGGAACTACTTCATCAGCTTGACGCGCTCAGGAACGGTGTAATAACGGAACGCGGAAAGGCAATGGCACGTCTTCCCACGCACCCGCGTATCGCGCACATGCTGATCGAAGCATCAGCCGACCCGGAACTCCTTGAGTTGGCTATCGATTGCGCCGCGTTGCTGGAAGAGCGCGATCCGCTGCCGCTTCGATATGGCGTCGATCTGTCGCTGCGAATAGAGGAATTACGAAAGTTCAGGCGAAAAGAACCGGTCGTTGGCGACCGGCATATTCTTGAACGCGTAGAACGCATTGCACGCAATTGGCGAAAACTCTTACGCGTTTCTGCGGCATCACGCGCCGTCAATCACAATCAGGTCGGAACACTGCTGATGGCAGCTTACCCCGACAGAATTGCGCAACGGACAGAAAAGCATGGCGAGCGCTATAAGCTGGCAGGCGGACGCGTGGCCAGACTTTTACCCGATGACCCGATGGTGCGCGAACGATGGATTGTAGCCGCTGATGTGGATGCCCGGGAAGGTGAGGGAAGAATTTTTATGGCGGCGCCATTGGATCCGGACGATTTGTTGCCATTGGCCACGCAGGAAGAAATTGTGAGGTGGGACGAACAGTACGGGAGGATCACCGGTGCTATAGAAAACAGGGTCGGTGCACTGATCCTGGAACAGCGGCCGTTGCAAAAAATATCCCGTGAGAGTCGGCGGCAGGTTTTGTGCCGGCTGATCCGCGAGAAGGGACTGAAGGTGATAGGCTGGTCGGAGACAGAGGAAAGCCTGCAGGCCCGCATATTGAGTTTGCGCATCTGGAACAAGGACGAAGAATGGCCGGATGTTACGGATGTCCGGTTGCTGGAAACGGTTGAGGATTGGCTTGGTCCTTACCTGGAGCAGGCAGGCAGCAGAGCCGATCTTCTAAAGCTGGATCTGCCGGCTGCGCTGACCGCTTTGTTGTCGAGGGAGGCGCAGCGCCTGCTTCAAGAGCTGGCGCCTTCAAAGATCCGGGTACCAAGCGGTTCTGAGCTTCGTCTCCGGTATAGTGTGGAGGGACAAATGCCTGTGCTTGAAGTACGTTTGCAGGAGGTATTCGGATGGCGGGACACGCCGCGCATCAACAACGGCAAAACCCCCGTACTTCTTCATTTGTTATCGCCGGGATACAGGGCAGTGCAGGTGACCGGAGATCTCCAGAGTTTCTGGAGTACGGGCTATGCGGAGGTGAGAAAAGAATTAAGAAGGCGTTATCCCAAACATGCCTGGCCGGAAGATCCGCTTACGGCGAAAGCCGTTCGCGGTGTGAGGCGATGACGAAAGATGACCTCTGTGTATTCGCCGGAATAAAAAAACCGCCTCAAATTTCTTGAGGCGGTTTTCATCTTCAAAGATCGAAGATCTTTGCGCCGTTATTTTTTCTTCTTAGCGGCTTTCTTCTTAGCGGCTTTCTTCTTGGTAGCTTTCTTCTTAGCTACTTTTTTCTTCGCTGCTTTCTTCTTTGCCATAGCGTTAAAAATTTTGGTTAAACATAGTTACAATTGTGGTTTGAAATTAATACATACAATCGTAATTACCAAAAAATGACTGACGGTTTGTCATTCCCCGGACCTAACACATGCTGAAAGGTTCATTCGTTGAGGAACAGTTTTCATGTATGTTTTTATTTAACAATGCAACATTCAATCATACGAGGAAGTGTGAGATGAAGCACACGCTATTTGACTTGGCAAAGCGCGTGAACTTCAATTGTAAACTTGCGTTTGTCGATCACCGCATTTCACCATCACCAGCTTTACCTTGAAAAATATTGGAAATTGTGATGTATTTGCAATTTTTTTCATGGAAGTGAGTTATCGGCAATGAATTTTGTTTTGTGTTTCGATTCCATAATGCAAGGCCAATGCGTTATGGAGAAAGCGTATTCGATAAGCGCGCAACGAATTTTTATCACGAATTCCGGACTAACGAATGATGCCGTTGCTTGTAGGATTTTTGATTCTGCAAGGGGAATTTTTCAGCACGATAAAGCCCCAAAATTTTTTTTTCAAAGCCGGTAAAATTGGGGCCCGAAATCGGGTTTGGGGGCCGGATGGGATTTAGGGTGACCCTGACTGCGGCCGGCGGGGTTGTCTCAGGTGAAACAAAATTTCATGGTAACGCAACGGTATATAGGCGCATACCAGTGAGGTGAAATCAAGGTGTGGATGCATCAAGCATACGTTAGATGATGCAGGATTCAATTGACCAAAGTCAATCGTTCAGGTGGAAGGCACCACGAATAGTTGCGTGACAGGAGATACGAATTTGTCGTGTGCTGGCGAGCGTGAATGCGATAAGGGACAACGGATTCTCGTGAGATC
>DATBVZ010000733.1:0-8190 GCA_036515095.1 Cyclobacteriaceae bacterium
ATAAAAAGGGTATAAAAAATTTTTAGCCGAATTAGACGCGTTTTTGAAGAAATAATCCGCCCCGCTTTTCCTACCCCTTCAAATCCAAAACGCTTATTCCGCTCGCGACTTTTTCGGCTATCTTAAAGAATGCCTGACAGGCTGTTCGCGGTTACTTATTGCGGTAGTTGCGAAGTTTCTGCAATAACTCCGGATCGGTGATCGCGTTCAGCGCCGTAGGTTCCTCTTTCGATTCGTCCAGCAGGTAGAATCCGGACTGATAATACAGGAACAAGGTTCGCTTATTGTCGTTGAAGAACTCCAGGATCTCATACAGGTCTTTCTCAAAGGATCCCAGCAGGAAGAGTTTGCCTTCCGTGAACCGGTAGTGGAAATCGTACTTCCTGTCGGAGTTGTCGACTTCGACAACTATTGACGATCCGGACGCGTGTGCGTTGCCCAGTTCGTCGACAGGTTCGGGCCGGCCGTTGGCACTCTCCAGTTCCTTGGTAGGATCGTAGGGACTTACTTCGGGCTGAATTACCGGCGATACGTTCCGCTTTTCTTCACCGGGTTGTATGGCTGCGGGCTCTTCCTTTGTTGCTTTTTCTTCGGCCTGAGGTTCAGCTTCCCCGGCTTCCGGTATCCTTCCAGGCTCCGTGTCGCCGGCGTCCGCTGCCTCGTGATCGATATCCGCCTGAGGTTCTTCAACAACTGCTCCGGCATCTTCGGTGACCGTAACAGGTTCATCAGTAACCGGAGTATCGGTACTGTCCCTCAGCAAATAATAGGTGCCAAATCCAACCACGGTTGCGGCAAGTACCCATGCTGTTACTTTACCCGCAATCGAACTGCCTGTGGCCGGTGGAATAATGGCCTGATTCAGCATCGACTTCAGTTCAGCGATCCTGGCTGATTTCAATCCTTCGATTAATTCGTTTTGAATGGCAAGCTCGTTCCGGAGGGATTCATCCGCCTCAAGCCGCTTTTCAAAGTCTGCCCGCTCTGCCCCTTCAAGCTTGTTTGAAAGGTAGTCATCCAACAATTCCAAATCTTTATCTGTTGCCATTGCGCTAATCTAAGAAGTCGTGCTCACTGTACTGAGCTTTAACTAATTCATCCAGTTTCTTTTTGCACTTATACTTTTTCGTCTTTGCAGTATCCGTGTTGGCGAATCCCAACTTGTCGGCAATGTCCTGCATTGACATCTCTTCAAAATAATAGTACATAAGCACATTTTTGCACGTCTCGCCCAGTTGATTGATGCAGCGGGCAATTATCTTTTCCCTCTCCGCTGATTCGGTGTCCATGGTAACCGACGCATCGTTGGATTCGTTCGAAAGCCTTTTCTTCCTGTCCAGTTCCTTTCTCCACAGATTCTGACAAATGCTGTAGATGTAAGTACTGATCTTGGAAGTCATTACCAGGTTTCCCGATGTCGCCTTTTGCCAGAAAACGATCAGTGCATCCTGATAAACGTCCCGCGCTTCCTCTTCTGTTCCGCTGTTGGTGATGACCATCTTCGTCATCATCCGGTAATATTTCTTGTACAAGAACTCCAAAGCCTTTTCGTCACCGCGCCGGATACGTTCGAAAATGTCTTTTTCGTTCATGTCTGAGCCTGCCTTGTATACCATCTGAAATCCTTATGGTAACCTGTTTTATTAGGGTTTTGTGTTGATTAAACGCTATTAAACACCAAATATCCCGCTAAACCGAAGATTGTGTGGTGTTTTTTAGGGCTCCGGGTCAAGATAGTCCGCTGTTCTGACGGATTCCCCACTAATTTCCTCCGGACTCCCTGGAAACCAGTCTCGTCAGTAACGCACCGGAATTCCGGCGAATCTGCCGCCTGCTTCCGGGGTCTTCCTTCATTCACCGCCAGGTCTTCCACGGCAGGCACGGATCTGAACTTCACCTTTGAAAGGCCGAATATCGCCTATTAATTACAATTTTCTCCATTTTTTGCAATTGGTTTCTTTCACTCAAGAGTGTCTGAATACTTCCCTGGTCCAGGGTACAAAAGAAAATGGCCCCTTGCCCGCAAGAGGCCATGGCCTTCATGAATTAACATTCGACCTGTTAGCGGGATGGCGTGACAGGAGCCGGGTCGTTGTCTTTGACTACAATTTCTTTCTTTGCCTTGCTCTCATCGTTGCCGGACGTTTCTGATGGTACGTCGAGTGCAAGCAGGGGTGCAATTACCAGGGCAACGATCGACATCAGCTTCAGCAGGATATTCAGGGAAGGACCGGAAGTATCCTTAAACGGATCGCCAACGGTATCACCGACAACGGCCGCCTTATGCGGTTCAGACTTCTTATAATACATCGTGCCGTTGATTTCCGCACCCTCCTCAAAACTTTTCTTGGCATTATCCCATGCGCCGCCGGCGTTGGACTGGAAGATAGCCATAAGTACTCCGCATACGGTCACGCCGGCAAGCATTCCACCAAGCGCCTCAACGCCAAAGCCCGGCATGAATCCGATCAACACGGGTGCTGCAACTGCCATTAGCCCCGGGAGTACCATCTGACGTATGGCGGCCTCGGTCGAAATAGCAACGCACTTTCCGTATTCGGCCTTGCCATCAGCAGCGTGAAATGTTTTTTGATCTTCGGAAGACCACTCTTCGAGCGGCTTATCGCCGTGTTTTCTCATCAGATCCAGGGCCGCCTTCAATTGCGGAATGGTCGTAAACTGCCTCCGCACTTCTTCGATCATGGACATCGCCGCCCGGCCTACCGCGCCCATGGCGAGCGCAGAAAATACAAATGGCAACATGCCGCCGATGAATAGTCCTGCGATAACATTTGCCTTTGAAACATCTATTGTGCCGAGGTTGGCGGTGGTCATGAAAGCGCCGAACAATGCCAACGCAGTAAGGGCCGCGGAGGCAATGGCAAATCCTTTTCCTATGGCAGCGGTGGTATTTCCGACGGCATCCAGTTTGTCGGTTCTGCTTCTGACCTCTCGTGGCAATTCGGACATCTCGGCAATGCCACCGGCATTATCAGAGATGGGACCGTAGGCATCAACCGCAAGTTGAATTCCTAAATTTGAAAGCATGCCCACTGCTGCAATAGCGATGCCGTACAGGCCGGCAAAATAGAAAGCGCCGATGATCGACAAAGCAATTAACAGGACGGGAATGGCCGTTGACATCATGCCTACGCCCAGACCGGCGATAATGTTTGTGGCTGCTCCGGTAGAAGATTGCCGGACGATGGAGAGTACCGGCTTCTTGCCCATCCCTGTATAGTATTCAGTAACCAATCCTACCAGCACACCGGCAACGAGACCGATCACGGTAGCCCAGAATACACCCATCGCCGTATACCGGTTGCCGTATTCAGGATCCTCCCACGCATAAAGCGGGTCTTTGAAATACCACTCTACAGGGAGCATCCATCGGATGATAAAATAGGACGCAATGATCATGATAATGGATGAAACAAACTCGCCCATGTTCAAGGCCTTCTGAGGATCGCCGCCTTCCTTTACTTTTACAAAGAAGGTTCCGAAGAAGGACATCACAATGCCGACGCCCGCCAGCACGAGGGGGAGCAGAACAGCTGAAAGTCCGTTGAAGTTGTCAGCAAAATCAGTCACCATGAATGCCGCGCCCAATACCATCGTGCCCACGATCGAACCTACGTACGATTCGAACAGGTCGGCACCCATCCCGGCAACGTCGCCTACGTTGTCACCCACATTATCGGCAATGGTAGCCGGATTGAGGGGGTGATCTTCGGGAATCCCGGCTTCTACCTTTCCCACGAGGTCGGCTCCCACGTCAGCCGCTTTTGTATAGATCCCGCCCCCCACACGGGCGAACAGCGCAATCGAAGACGCGCCGAAGGAAAAACCGGTGAGGATGGTAATTACGCGGTTCAGGTTATCCTGCGTATCAATGCCGAACATTTCAGAATACACAATGAAGAGACCGCTTAATCCCAGCACGCCGAGACCAACCACACCCATACCCATGACCGATCCCCCGGCAAAAGCAACCTCAAGCGCCCGGCCAAGGCTTGTGCGGGCGGCCTGTGTTGTCCTTACATTGGCCTTCGTTGCTACGCGCATTCCAATAAAGCCGGCCAGCGCCGAAGTGAATGCGCCGATAACAAAAGAGACCGCTACAAGGGGTGAAGAGGTCTCGCTGTCTGCCGTGATCCCTAACAGTGTCGCCACACAGATAACAAAGATGATCAATACCTTGTATTCGGCCCTGAGGAAGGCCATGGCTCCCTCTGCAATGTGCGATGCAATATTCTTCATCTTATCCGTGCCGGCATCAAGCTTGTTGATCCATGAGCTGCGCCACAGGACATAGAGAAGTCCCAGCACGCCGAAGGCGGGTAAGGTATACAATACGTTTTCCATTGATGAGTTTTAGGTTTTCGATTGATAAAGCCTGCCACCCGACCCGATTTACAGCCGGAACCCGATGGCTACTTAAAAAGCACCGCAAATATAGGAGAACTGGTAAAATGAGCAAAAGCAAAAGGGCTATGCATGTCCAAACTTTTGGAGACCTGCATCGCTTCGATGCGCCCGAACTACAGGGAATACATTTCTTTCAAAGCCGGCCAAAGGAGCTTCTTCCCGGCTTCATCCAGGGAATCCAGGCGGGGCGCGTTCACCAGTTTTGCTTCCTCAATCCGATGCACTTCTCCCGGAGGGAGCGGTGGCTCCAGCTGCGAGCCGAACACGATCACACACCGGGGATTCAGTTGCCGCAACATGCTCCGGGTAAATTCGGGTTCGGCAATGATACGGGCTCCGGCAAGGCCAACTTTCACGGCGGACAAAATCTTTGATAAGAGTGACTTGTCCGCCTCAGTCAGCTTCTCCCAGGGCTCGGGTACCACAACCAGGGTCTTGCACGACAAGTGGAAAAGCTCTTCCTGGTAAAGTTCTTCCACCCATGGGTAGTCAGCAGGTTCGTTCATAGTAACGTTCAGATGGTAAACAACGACTTCAATTCACTGGCATCCCCGGGTTTCATCCTGCCGGCAAGAACCAGCCGCAGCTGCCTCCGCCGCAACGCGCCTTCGTATAGTTCCTTCTCCTCCGGTGTTACCGGCACCAGCTCAGGGACCTCTGCGGGGCGCCCTCCTTCATCCATGGCCACAAACGTAAAGAATGCGGCATTGCTTTCGAATTTTTTTCCTGACGGCGCGTCCTCGGCTTCCACGTCGATGCGTATCTCCATCGATGTATGGAAAGACCTGGTTACTTTGGCCCGCAAGGTCACCACATTTCCCAGTCGTATAGGATGCTTGAATGAAATGTTGTCTACGGAAGCGGTGACAACGAGCCGGTTGGAATGCTTTTGAGCCACGATTGCAGAAACAATGTCCATCCAGTGCATAAGCCGGCCACCCATCAGGTTATTCAAGATATTGGTATCGTTTGGAAGAACAAGCTCTGTCATGTTCACAGCCGAGTCCGCCGGAAATTTTTTGATCTTTGCCATGCAGTGAAATTAGGAGGGCTTTTTACTTCCCGTTCAGTCATCAAATAACAGCCTACTGACTGTTAGTTTGCAGCGGGCCGGACAAAAATCCTAAAAATATTTTGCAAAGCATCACATGATTTCATTATTTCGGCCTGCCAATGAAGGTCGCAAACATCCATATTGAACCCAACAGCCTTTCTGCAGGTTTTTTTTCCTTCTGCACCACTGCCACTACAACCACAATTACGGGGTAGCTCCCGGAATATACCTTTACACCCGCAACAGGGTTGTTGACAGCCCTGATTTTCTTGAACAAATCTCCCGCAATCCGGCGCATGGCAACAGCAGCAAATGGAAGTGAGCTGCTGTAGTTCGAAAACGACGCCCGTATAGGCAGACAAACCGGAATCCCTGATTGCAGGAACTCAAAACTAACAGCGCATGAGATGCCCAAACCATGAAAGTCAAATAGGACATCCGAAAGCGCACCAAACGATTAATACCTATGAAAGTTCTGAAGTTCGGCGGATCGTCAATAGCTGACGCGCAGCGGATACAAACTGTAATAAGCATCATCGATCCCTACCGGTCGCAGGGTGTGGCAATCGTTTTCTCTGCTTTCGGCGGGATAACGGATGCCCTCATTGACGTCAGCCAGCATGCCCTGCTGGGTGACAAGGATTACCGCGTTGCGCTGGCAGCTATTGAGAACAGGCACCTGGATGTAGTCCGGTCACTCGTCGGGATCCGGAAACAGGGAAGCATCCTCGCACAGGTTAAGATCAGGATGAATGAACTCGAAGACGTTCTGCACGGCGTGTTCCTGGTGAAAGAACGTACACCGCGTACGCTCGACTATATCATGAGTTTCGGTGAACGGTTGTCGGCCTACATTATTGCGGAAGTATTGAAGGACCGTGGTATTGAAGCAGAGTTCCTCGATGCCCGCAATGTGATCCGCACCGACAGCACCTTTGGAAATGCCAGGATCGATTTTGAAACCACGAACCGGAATATCAGGAGGTACTTTGAAGAGCATAAGGGCCTGCAGGCCATCACCGGATTTGTCGGCACTTCCGAGAGCGGCGAAACGACAACGCTGGGAAGGAGCGGATCGGATTATACGGCGGCCATCTTTGCGGGCGCACTGCAGGCGGAGTCACTGGAGATATGGACCGATGTAAGCGGCATGATGACCGCCGACCCGCGCATGGTGAGGAAAGCGTTTACTGTTCCTCAACTGAGCTACGAGGAAGCCATGGAACTTTCGCATTTCGGAGCCAAGGTGGTTTTTCCGGCCACTATGCAGCCGGCGATGGCGGGTAAGATCCCGATCCGCATAAAAAATACGTTCGATCCTGAGGCAGGAGGAACGGTCATCAGCGCGGAGGTAACGAACGGCAAACTGATCAAGGGCGTATCTTCCATGAATGGTATCAGTCTGATAAACGTCACCGGAAGCGGGCTTGTAGGCGTGGTGGGGGTCTCGCGCAGGCTGTTCGGAACCCTGGCGAATGAGAAGATCAACGTCATTCTGATCAGCCAGGCCTCATCCGAGCACTCCATCTGCTTTGCTATCGAGAGCAAGTATTCCCTTCGCGCCAAGCTGGCAATCGAAAAAGAGTTCCAGTACGAGATCCAGAACGATGAAATGGAAAAAGTAATCGTTGAGAATGATTTTGCGATCCTGGCTGTGGTCGGCGAAGGAATGAAGCACAATCCGGGAACAAGCGGAAGGATGTTCAGCGCGCTCGGAAAGAATGGCGTGAACGTATACGCTATCGCCCAAGGTTCATCCGAGTTGAATATCTCGTCGGTGGTAAAGGAGGTAGACATTTCCAAGGCGCTGAATGCGTTGCACGAAGCCTTCTTCCTGTCGGACCGCAAGGTATTGAATGTGTTCCTTGTGGGTACAGGGCTGATCGGCAAGACATTGCTGCACATGATAAACGACCATTATGAGCAACTCTCGCGGGAAAATCGTATTGAAGTCAATGTGATCGCGGTTGCCAACAGCAGAAAAATGTTGTTCAATGAAGAGGGCCTCGACATGGATGCCGCGGTGGATGCCATGAAGTCGGCTGGTGAACCGATGAACATGGCGCGCTACACGGACCGGATGTTTGCAATGAATCTTCCCAACAGTGTATTTGTGGATTGCACGTCCAGCGAACAGGTAACGGAGTATTACGAATCGATCCTGGTTGCCAGCGTATCCATCGTCACTCCGAACAAGAAGGCAAACAGCAGCTCGCTGGCGAAATATAAAATGCTGAAATCGACAGCATTCAAGCGGGGTGTCAGGTTCCTCTATGAAACGAACGTGGGAGCGGGGTTGCCGGTGATCAACACCATGAATGACCTGCTGCTGAGCGGCGATAAGGTGATTTCCATTGAGGCTGTTCTCAGTGGAACGTTGAATTACATTTTCAGCTCATTCGTTGAAGGCCGGCGGTTCAGTGAAGTGGTGCGGGAAGCGAAGGTAAGTGGTTTTACAGAGCCGGACCCGAGAGACGATCTGAACGGTATGGACGTTGCCCGAAAAATATTGATCCTTGCGCGGGAAGCGGGTTGGGATCTGGAACCGGAGCACATTACCGTCGAAAATCTGGTGCCCGCATCATGCCGTGGCAGCATGCCTGTCGATGAATTTATGGTTGCACTTGCTGCGCACGATGACGACTTTGAACGGATGCGCCGGGAAGCCGGGTCCAGGGAGGAAAAGCTGCGGTACATGGCGGTATTAA